>JAISUZ010000080.1 GCA_031271785.1 Fibrobacter sp.
AATTTGTCCCGAAGCGTTGGAACGGCGCGAAAGTGCGTGAGGGATGGTGACCCGAAGGGCGGAGACTTTTCAAGGCTCCGTTGCACTCGGCGGGTTCCCCGCCTTAGTGCAATACAGCCCGACCCGGCGCGATGCGCCGGGGCACGCCCTGTTTTTCCGGTTTCAATCGATCCATTGTAAATCTTCGCGGAGATAAATGGTATCGTCTTTCAGTATTTCGAGTTTGTTTTTTATGAGCAGCGTGCCTTGGACTTTTTGGAGCTGAATTAAGCAGATGTGATACAAACGAATTTGTTCGATTTCTTTTTTTTGGGCTTCGCGTAAATCGTCTTCTTTATCAAAAATGATATGCAGGTTGCTTTTGCCGGCGAGTAGCTTTTTGTATTCTTCTTCGAGTTCTTTTTTGTGAAACTCCACCGCCGTTTTTTCAAATACCATTTGCTCGGAAAGTTCCATGACGCGCTTTCTGAGTAAAAAAGAATCTTCCGTTAGTTTATGCGAAGTCAGGTTCAGGCGCACTTGGGCGGCTCTGATATTCATTTCTTCGGCTTTGACGATATATTTTTCACGGTATCCGGTGAATAACGGAATTTCTATTTCAATGCCTCCGGCGAGGACTTTGCTTCTTCTTTTTTCCGATCTGAATTTGAGGACGGCATCGTGAGCGCTGTTATCCCGCGCCCGGATTCCGTAAGAGCCGATTAAATTCAGGGTGGGGAGGCGTTCGCTTTTGTAGAGATCCCGGTTGTGTCTCCGTTTTTCGATTTCGCTTTTTTGTCCTAAAAATTCGGGATGGATTTTTTTCAGAGAATCGATCATCAATAAGGAATCGGCGGGGATATCCGGGATTTCGTTTAAGTTGGGGTGAACCGTGAGCGGTCGCGGGTCGTTCAGGAGTTCCGGGCTTGCGAGCAGGAGCATAAATTCGCTGTGTTTGTAACGGACGTTGCCGAGAGCTTCGAGTTGTCTGGATAATCTCACCGCGAGTTCCGCTTTTGCTTTTTGTAAATCCAGCGGCGACATTTTTCCCTGCATGAGTCTTTTTTCGGCATCTTGAGTGATGGTTTTCGCAATTTCCACCGATTCGTTTTCAAAATTTAAAATCTGAAGATAGTAGTAGAAATCCCAATAAGTGGTTTCCAGTTGTTCGATGATTTCGGTGAGTTTTTTTCTGAAATTTTGAAAATAAACTTCTTTTTCGGCGCGCGCCTGCCTGATTTCGTTTGTCGGAGCGAAATACATAAAGCCTTTCAGAAGCGGTTGTTTGAGTTCTCCTCCGAAGTAAAGTTCCGAAATGTAATCGCTGTGTTTGTAAGTGAGTTGGTTGAAGCCCACATCGTATTGAGTGCCGGTGGGTAAGCTTCCCTGAACGGCCAGTTTGTATTCGTCTTTGGCTTCGGTAAATAAGGCGCCGGGCCTGTCGGCTCTTTCCCGGTGGGCTCTCCCGACGAGTTTCGGCTCAAACGATCCGTAGGCGGAAGCGGCTATTGCGCTTTTGGAGAGCCATTGATATTTTGCTTCTTGAATATCGGGATTGTTTTTGATTAAGAGTATCAAGGCGGAGTCGAGAGAAAGCAGCGTGGAATCCGCTGCCGGCTGCGCCGAAACGAAGAAAGGCAAAAGTAAGATGAGGGATAAATATTTCATTGAATGTCCTCGCTTGCAAAGCGAAGCGATTCATCGAGCCAGGTGTCCGTTTTCTGAACGGAAAACCGGCTTTGATAATCTTTTCTTTCGGCCATTCGCTGCGCTATTTTGATTGCTGCCTTGGGATACGCTTTCAATACAGGCCATAGCCGCCGCGGCAGATTTTGCGTGAGCAATTCATCTTCAAAAGAAGCAAACGCCGCCGCACTCCCCGGATCTCCCTGTCTTGCGGAACGCCCGAAAAGCTGGCGGTCGATCCGTGAGGATCGGTGACATTCCGTAGCGATCACATGCAAACCGCCCAGGCGGCTCACTTCGGGTGATATTTTAATATCGGTGCCGCGCCCCGCCATGTTGGTGGCGACGGTAATCGCCGCTTTTTTCCCGGCTTCGGCAATAATCCCCGCTTCTTCTTCCGAACGGACGGCGTTAATGACTTTACAGATAAAGTTTTTCTCTTGGAGTAAAGAGGCGAGCATTTCACTTTCGGCTACGGTCCGGGTGCCGATGAGAATCGGTCTGCCTTCGCCGTGAATTTTCTCAATTTCTTTGAGTATTGCATTCATTTTGGAGCGCTTGTCCGGAAAAACTCTCAGCGGGTGCAAGATACGGCGGTTTTTCTTATGGCTCGGAATCAACATCATCGGTACTGCATAAATTAACCAAAATTCCCGCGCCGCCTCTTTTCCGGTGCCGGTCATTCCCGAAAAACAAGGGTAAAAACGGAAGAATCGCTGAAAACTCAAGCGCGCCTGCGTTTCTTTGACAGGAGTCATTTCGAGCCCTTCTTTCAGTTCTACCATTTGATGAAGCCCGTCGCTCCAGGAACGCATGGGCATTTTTCTCCCGGTGGATTCATCGACAATCACAATTTTTTCATCTTCAATCACATATTGATGATCGCGTAGAAAAAACTCTTTGGCGACAACCGCTTTCCGCACCAAATCTTTTTGGAAAAGAAGTCCGGAAAAGGGAGATGGGTGTTCGGCGGCATATTTTTTGATTTCCGTTTCGATATCTTTGATAAAAACAACCGTTCTGAATTTTTCATCCCGTTTGTAATGCTCGTTTAAGTGCAAATTCCCGGCGATTTGAGAAGCGCAGAAACAAGCCTCTTCAAAAGCCTTATTGGGTTCTTCTTTGGAAATAATCAAGGGAGTTACCGCTTCGTCGATAAGCACATTGTCCGCTTCGTCCACGATCGCTGTGTGCAAACCGCGCTGAACAATGTTCGGGGGCACCATTTCCTCATTCTCGCACCAGTAGGAAATCAGCCTCTTTTGAAAATTTTGCTTTTTCCCTAACAGAATCCGGTCTCGTAAAAAATCCGCAAGGACTTCTTTGGCGGTCGTGTAAGTCACATTTTTGAGGTAGTTTTCTTTTCGTTCATCGGGTTTCATTTCCGAAGTAACGCTCCCTGCCGAAATGCCGCAAAAGCGGAATAAAGGCTCCATAATCGAAGCATCCCGGGCGGCGAGATAATCGTTTGCGGTAATCACGTGGCAGGGGAGTCCGCTCCAGCCTCTGAGAACCGCCGCCATGGCGGCGGTAACGGTTTTTCCTTCGCCGGTGGCCATTTCGATAATGTACCCTCTGTAAAGCCCGAGGGCCCCGGCGATTTGTTCGGTAAACGGGTAAAATCCGAGTTTTCTGAAAACTGCTTCCTGAATATGCGAAAGACTTTCGCGGATCATTTCCGGAGTAATTTTTTTCTGCGATTTAAATAGGCCGCGCCAATTGAGAAGTTTGCTTTGCAGTTGAGTATCGGATAAGTTTTGCGAGGAGGTTTGATGGTTATGAATACCTTCGGCTTCTTTCAGAAAATCTTTCCGGAGCCGGCTGCGGCTTTTGAATTTCCCGGTAATCAAACAAGGGAACGCATTGATCCCTGTAGGAACCGGCGGCGCTTTCTTGATTTTGGTTAATTGGAAATTCTCGGAAATATTCATAAGGTTAAATACGGTAATATTTTTGCATGGCTTGCCGCCACTTTCGGAAACCCTGCCGGGCGAGTGATTGATAGCCTAACATAAAACGGATTTTTCCCGATCTCCCCTGAAGGTAAAGAACCGGAGATTTCTTTTCAAGTAACGCATGGACAAGGTAAAACGGTTCCGTGGTTTGTATGTTGGAATTGCTTTGCACTTCGATTTCTCCGCCGCCGTACCACCCGAGCGCTTCCGAAGGGAGATCGCTCCTGGCAATCGGAATTATTCTCAGGCTTTGAACGGGGATTTCCGTAAACGCATTCCCGCTCATGCGAACGCTGATTTTCCGGAAGGAACTTGCAAAAAGGCGTGAGACTTCTTCTTGAGAAACCACTGCCGTAAACTGAAAGGCGGAGGTATCAATTAAAATGCCCATAGAGTCGCCTTTTTGAATCCATTTCCCGTCGAAATTGGAAATATCTTTGGAAATCCAAATTCCGGAAAAAGGAGATTTTAAAGATAAATTGCTTTTATCGGCGAGCAGTTTATCGGATTCCTGTTTCAGGACTTCCGTACGTTTGGAAATCGGGTGCATATTTTCCGGTGAAATATGTAACGCTTTCCGGTATTGCAAATTATTTTCTTTTAACGCCGCTCTTTTTTCTTCGATTTCGTGTTCCAGCAACGGGTTTTCCAAAATAAATAAAGATTCTCCGCTTTGAACGTATGTTTCGGTTTGAATGGGAATCGCTTTCATTTGCCCGGTGGTTTTATTGATAATCGTTTCGTATTTCAGCGCCTCTAAAATACCGGGAGCCGTGAAAGTATCGGGAGCGGGAATCAGGAACAAAATAACTCCCAAAATCCCCGAAAAAATAAAAGTTGAGGAAACGGCGCGGGTTCTTACGCGAAGCAAATCCGGACTCACAAAAATGTATCTCAAAAAATGACAAAAGGGAATTACAATCATGGTGAGCAAGAGAGAGAGCCCCATAATCACCGAAAGAATCAGAAAATGTTTAGAAATCGCAATCACGATGCCGGTAAATAAAATAATCCGGTAAATACTGCTTGCGACACCGTAAAACGCATAAAGGAAACCTTCGGAAAGCGTTGTTGCCACCGGTTTGGGATTTGTTTTCCGGAACGCATATTTTTCCAGAAGATACTTCAAATGCATTTTGGAATGCTGCTGCAAATTCGGAGTATCTAAAATATCGGAGAGAATATAATAGCCGTCAAAACGCATCAGCGGGTTTGCATTAAAAAGCAGCGTCGAAATCGAAGCGATAAAAAAGACGTTATAGGCAATGGGTTTTATCATGCCGCCGCCCACGTTCGACCAGACAATTAAAGCCAGGGCGGCGATAAAGAGTTCAAATAAAATACCGCCGAAACCCACCAAAACCCGTTTGCGCTTTTCCCGGAAAGACCATGCGGCCGTCGCGTCCATATACGGGAGCGGCGCGAGCAGCATAAACATCACTCCGAGCGTGTGGACTTCACCGCCGAAACGCCTGACTGCAAAGGAATGCCCGAACTCATGAATGATTTTAATAAAAACCGTACAGACGTAAATCCAAACCAGATTCGTGGGCGCGAGAAACCCTTGCGCCTCGTCTCTGAGAATATCAAAATTTTCAATGCCGATTTTTATTCCGAAACCCACCGTTAACAACCAAAGCAAAAGTATCGGTTTGCTGATCACAATGCGGATCAGCGGCATCAGGCGCTTCAGTAAAGGGTCGGGGTCCACGAGCGGAATCCTTAAAAAGAAAATATTCAGCAAAGTGGAGCGGATCTTCTTTTTTTTCTTTTTGGAATTTCTTTCAAAAAGCCGGCTTCCGTCACCGGTACCGCTGTAATGAAGCATGTTCGACTGGTAAAGAGAAGAGAGCAATTCGATAATTTCCCCTTGACCGGGAGCATCATCGGGGAATTCTTTCAACAGTTCGATCCAAATTTCTTCAATCGTTTTGTTCGGAGAAAGACGGGAAATAAACCGGTAAGTGTTTTCCCGGAACCGGAAATGCTGATTGGTAAAAGGCTCGTATAAAACGTACCACAGCACTCCGCGGTAAAGCTGACGGTGGATCCGCACGGTAGAACGGAGCGCCACTTTTTCTTTGGCGATGCGGTACCAGGACTCGTGAAAAATTTTGCGGCTCTGATCTACCACCATAACTTCAGCCGCAAATAATCAAGTGCCTGATGCGTTAAAATCCACCATAACGTTTTTTTACCGGATTCGATTTTGGCAACGCCTGTCATTCCCGGGCGGAACCAGGACGGCGGGATTCCTTTAAATTCACCGCGAACCTGAAACGTATTTTTCTGATCTTTCACCGCAGCGCTCGGCTGAATGCGCTCCACACGGAACCGGTACGTCACATTCGGACGGCTTTTCAGAGAAATGAGCCCTTCCGTATTCAGCCGCACATTTCCGATTTCACCTTCTTCCACATCGGCTTCCACATAAATATCTTCAATCGAAGCAATCTGAAAAAGTTCTTCTCCGAGAGCGACCGGCGCGCCGATTCTCTTTTGCAAATCGCCGCTCACCACCACCGCGTTTTCCATTTCGGAACGGATCACGGAACGGTTCAGCTTAAAACGAACCGTTTTCAATTTGGCGAGCGTCTGCGCGAGGCGCGCCCGGTAAATCCGCATTTCTGCGAGCTCTTCCGCCGCTTGTGCTTTTTGAATTTCTCTTAAATAATTTTGTTCTTCCGCCATCAGATCGGCCTCTTCCAAACGAAGCTGTTTCTGATCGAGCTGTAAAATTTTTTGCCCCGGAGAAAGCACATCGCCCGGTTTGGCAAAAACGCTGTCGATATACCCTTCAAACGGTGCCGTGATATAAACCATTTTGTCGGTCAATAAAATAGCCGGCGCATCCACCCGGTAAGAAACAGGGACAATGGCTGCAAATAAAATAAAAGCGATTAAGAGCAAGGCGAATAATTTGAGCCATGTGTGCTCGTAGCCGAGAACTTTAGACAAAGTATTCTTGGCGCGGTCGAGAATCCGTGCGCCGAACCAGCGGCTTTCGCGGAAGAGCGTATCGAGCCTTGCTGCAAAACGGCTCGCGCCCAAAAACAAAAGAGAAATTTCTTTCTCGCCGAAAGGCTCCGACCGCCGTTCAAAAGTCAAAACCCCTAAAACCACGGAATCTTTTTCGATCGGCACCGATAGTAAATTGCCCGTATCGTAAGTTTTCCGGTAATGATCATGCGCCCGGGAAACAAAACGGGAATTTTCCGAAGACGGCGAAGCAATACAAGCCTCCTGCTCAAAAGCTTCTTCCATTGCGTTTTCCAGATTACGCACCACTTCCATTTTTTTCTCAAACGAATCCGCGTGGCTAATCGCTTTCAGGCGTACGTATCCTTTTTCGGCCCAACCCAAACTCACGCGCTCGCAAGCGTATTTATCGGCAAGCTCTCCGGTAAGGCTCATCACCGCCGGCAAAAAACGCGACTCCGAATCGATAGAGCGGTTCATTTCCAGAATAGAAGCAATCCGGGATTGATTTTCGATGGAATCCTGAGCGCTTTGGCGGATTTTATGCTGTGCGTATAAATCGGAAAGGGAATCGGCGGTTTGTTTCGCCGCTTCCGCCGTTTTTTGATCTGTTTTGGGGAGAAAACCGGCAAAAAAACAGTGTTTCGCCTTTGCATCGAACAAAACCGGAGAAACAATAATAAAACCGTCTTCGTGCGGGAAAACTCCCGGACCGCGGTCTAAGGCGGCAATAAAAGGCTTCAGGTAACGGTTTAAATCTTCACTTTTAGGCAAAGCCAGCGTGCGCCATTCTTTCTGAGGATCTTTAACGGCAATCAACCCGAGGCGCGCCGAAGAAACTTCCGTAAGAAGCTGCAGGAAAATCTCAAAAAAATGTCCTTGATCTCCTTTAAAATTGCGAAGATGCTGAAATTTTTTAAAGAAAGACACGGAATGGGCTAAATTTTCATTTTTGCTCATATTACGGTGAAAAGTAGAAAAAAGATTTAAAAATTTATTATCTTCTCATTTAATAAATTACCGCAAGGAGATTCTCATGGCAGAAAACAAACCCGCCGCCCCCAAAGCTGAAAATGCACAACCGAGCGTTGTATGGAACGATAAAGATATGAAAAGCGTTTATGCAAACGCGAGCAATGTTGTTGCCGGCCGCGAAGAAGTGCAGCTGCTTTTAGGCATGAACCAAGCTTGGCAAATGGGGCAGAGCAAAGTAAGTGTGGACCTTGTAGAACGGGTTATCATGAGCCCTTACGCCGCAAAACGCCTCGCGATTATGCTTTCCGCCACATTAAACGCCTACGAAACCAAATACGGTAAAATAGACATCGGCCTCGAAAAGAAAGCATAATATTTCCGGGCGTGCCCCGGCGCAACAACCGTCATCATCGATTCATCTCAGACAAGCACAATCCGATGTCATCCGGGTCTTCGAGCCGGGAGCCAAAGAAACATCCGCAATAAAGCGCCGGGTCGGCGTGTCTCCGGGCTGCCCTCCGGTCGGTGCTCCGCACCGGCTTTCGCCGCCCTCCGCCTGCCTCACGTAATGTTCGCGCGATACCAACACTCCGCGACAAATTGGAGCGGCTTCCAGCCTAAAGGTTTTGAAAAAAGTATTGAGAACCGCGCTTAGGGATAAAAAATGGCTACCGAGTTCCTCGGGAATTGCAAACAGGAAATGGACATCAGGATACGCTAACATTGAAATCACGAAGAACATACCATCGTTACCCCGGACAAGCATGACAACGCAATTGTTTAATAACACCGATTTTGATTTGAACAGGATAATAACGATGGCAGGGGTCGAATATTTTCGACCCGGTTTTCGGGCGTAAAAACCGGTTTCCGTCACTGCGAGCCGAAGGCGCGGCAGTCCAGGCGAGAATATTGCCCGTGGCCATCCGGACTCTGTATTGTTCCTCACCGGATCGCCACGCATAAGGCTTTGTCCTTTGCATAAAAATGTTATGAATTCGGCATATTAATTAAAATATGTTTAATAATCGTGTGAATTTTTGAATGAATTTGTAATATAAAAGTTGCAAAATGGTTTCGGAAAAACTATAATTCCTTTGGAGATTATCTTAAAGGAAAAATAAAGAGTGAAAATGAATCGTTATTTAACACCGAGGCGTTTGATTTTTGGATTCGCTTTTTGCTTGTTACTTGCCGCGTTTGGCTGCGACGGCGACAGCAGTTCAGGACCCGGCGGCGATGGCAGCGCGGCAACGGATTTAAGCAGTAGTGATGGAATCAGCAGTTCCAATGAAACGCAGCAGAAACCTTTGAGCAGTTCCAGTTCAACCAAAATCGATGGTTCAAGTTCAAGCGTGAAAGGTGCTGGTTCCAGCAGTAGCTCCAAGGTAAGCAGTTCCAGTACGGCGCGTTCAAGTAGTTCCTCTGCTCCGCGCAGCAGCAGCAGTTGGGTATTGCCATTGAATTATGAAATCACTTACGATTCTTTGATAGATGACCGTGATGGTCAAAAGTATTATACGTTACGGGTTACCGACAAATTTACTGATGCCAGCATTACGGTGATGGCGCAAAACTTAAACTACGGTACCATGGTTTCGGGGGATAGCGAACAAAGTAACAACGCTGTTGTAGAAAAATATTGTTACGGCGATGACCCGGAAAACTGTAACCGCTATGGAGGGCTGTATCAATGGGCGGAGATGATGGCATTGGATAATAGTTGTAACACGACAAGCTGTGCACATTTAGTTGCAGATACATCAAACCACCAGGGGATTTGTCCGGATGGCTGGCGTGTAATGACTCATAATGATTTTGATATTGTGATAAACAGTAGTGGTGATGGTGTTAGAGGAGTTCGTTCCGGTCTTTTCGGTGGTCTTAATACAAGTGGTTATACCTTGATGGGTAGTGGGGGGCGTTCTCCTACTAAAGGTTTTGAGGGATTAAGAACACTTGCAATTTGGTTTTTTCCAAATGAACATGGGACTACTTATAAAGAAACCAGAGCTTATGGATATGGGATAAATAGTTCATCAAATACACTTGTTGCCTATGAATCTTCTCTTGAAAATAAAACTTACGGAGGTGCCCTCCGCTGTGTAAAGGCAGAGTAGGGTAGTCTCTCCATCTGAAACATCCTGAAACAAGTTCAGGGTGTTTCAGGATCAGAATGATACGGTAGAGTGTTTTGGGTGACATTTGGTTTGTCATCGCGAACACGGCGCGCATCTTTGTCTTCACGAGCCACGCAGTACGTGGTGATCCGGTGAAGAACAAAAGCGCTTTAATTTGCCGGATGATCATAGGTTATGTTCTCTCCATGACAAGGCAGTTTAAATGAAAGTCATGTTTGAGTGTTTTAGGTGAATTTCTATTTAATAATAGAGGCGAATATGGAAATGTAAGAGCATTTTTTACAGGATTACTTCCTTTTCTGA
>JAISUZ010000032.1 GCA_031271785.1 Fibrobacter sp.
TACGGCATATACAAACGCCTTGAAAATGTAAAATGCAACTCCCGCGCAATTCCAACACTTTTTGCGCATCAATACAGTTCGCTCCGGCATAAAAAGTATTCTCAATGTGCGCCGCCACCTGGTTTCCAAACCGGAGCGGCTTCCAGCCTGAAAATTTGTCGCTAAAGCCTTTAAAACCAGTCTCATTACTTCCGCTTTTGCATACCCTGTATACCATTCCCAAACCTTTCATGCCCGAAGAACTCAAATGCGTGAGGGATGGTGACCCGAAGGGCGGAGATTCGCGGTGAGGAATGAACTCGGAGAACCAATAAGCGAAGCTCCGTTTTTGGCGGGGGCTCTTGCGCTTCATTTCATTCAGCGAAAAGAATGAGCGCAAGTGGGTGCCACCCCGAAAATACAGCCCGACCCGGCGCTTTAGAGTGGACCCTGATCCTGAATTTATTTTGCGCATCAATTAAGTTGCACTTTCATGTAAAACTTTCCAAGTCTGCGCCGCCACTTGGTCAGGATCAGGGTGACGGTTTTAATGGCGCCGGGACACGCCCTTTAATGGATTCCGTCTTCGTTGGGGAAGGTGGTTTCGTTATACCAGATTTGAATTTTTTCGCGGGCGGCGGTATCAAAACCGGGTTTGTTGTCGAGAATTATTTCGGCGAGGGCAAGCATTTCCTGAATGAGCGGTTCGTCTTCGATCCAGTCGAACCAGCGGAAAATCCATCCGCCGCTTTGTTCGCTGCCTTCCAAATTTCCGGCGCCGCGGTTCCGCATATCGAGTTCCGCGATTTCAAAGCCGTCTTCCGTGCCTGAGAATTCGGCAAGGCGTTCCCGCGCCGGGTTTTGCGCGCCGCACATGAGAAAGCACCAGGATTCTTTTCCGCCGCGCCCTACGCGGCCGCGCAGTTGGTGCAGTTGTGCAAGCCCGAAATTTTCCGGTTGGTCGATCACAATGAGGTTTGCTTCGGGTACGTTCACGCCGACTTCGATCACGGTGGTCGCGATCAGCAACTGAAGCGTCCCCGCACCGAATTCGGCAAGAACCGCATCGCGTTCCGTTTCGTTCATTTGTCCGTGAATGACTCCGGTTTTCCATTCGCTCGAGAAGGCGGATAGTTCTTCGTGAATGTCGTAAACGCTGAGAGTTTCACTTTCATCGTCGGCGTTCACGCGGTTCGCAACCCAATAACACCGGTTTCCCGCGCGGATTTCATCGGCCAGGAACTTTTTCATGGCGTCGCGTTTCGCATTTTCAATGAGCCGTGTTTTCACCGGTTTTCTTCCGGGCGGTTTTTCTTTCATCACAATCGGCTCCAAGTCACCGTAAAATGTCATGGCAAGGCTCCGCGGAATCGGAGTCGCGCTCATGACGAGTAAATCCGGATAGTTTCCTTTGGCAAGCAAGGCTTCGCGCTGATTTACGCCGAAACGGTGCTGTTCGTCGATAATGACAAAACCGAGGTTGTTAAAAATCACATCTTTGGAGAACAGCGCGTGAGTGCCGATCACTACATCCAAAAGTCCCATTTGAAGTTCGGCGAGGATTCTTTTGCGTTCCGCCGCCGGGCTTGCTCCCACGAGGAGCGCGGTACGGATACCGGCCGATTTAAAATAAGGAGCGAGTGAAGCCTCATGCTGCCGGGCGAGAATATCCGTCGGCACCATCAGGGCGCTTTGTTCTCCGTTTCCCGAAACGGCAAGAATTGCAAGAAGGGCGATGACCGTTTTTCCGCTCCCGACATCGCCTTGCAGGAGGGCGTGAAACTGTTTTTTTCCGCTGAGCCCTTCCATAATTTGAGCGAGTGCTTTTTCCTGCCCGGCGGTGAGTGTGAACGGGAGTTCGTTTTTGATTTTCATCACGAGCCCTTCGTTCACGCGGCGCTCTTTGCCTCGGGTTTGCAAATTGCGGCGGCGATGAACCATCCGCAGGCAGAAAGGGAGAAGCTCCAGTTTTTTGAGCTGCCGCCGCCCTTGATAGGTTTCCCCGAAAGAGCGGGGGAGATGCAGGCGTTTTAAGTTTTCAAGTACCGGCGCGAGTTCCATAAAACGGACCAGTTCTTCCGGGCAGCTTGCCGGTAAATGAAGGTTCGGGAGTTTGAAAATGGAATCAAAGAGTTTTCTGAAAAAACGCTGTTCGATTTTTGCTTCCCGCATGGGTTCCGTAATGGTGTAAACCGGAACGATTCCGCCTTGAAAATCTTCGCCTTCCTCAATTTTTTGCAGTTCGGGGTGTACCATTTGGAGTCCGCGGAATTCTCCGGTTTTTCCGATGGCGATAAACCGCATTCCGGGTTTGATGTTTTTTGCCCAGTAGTTGGCCGACCGGAAAAATAAAAGCTGTATTTGCCCGGAATTGTCGCGGAGAGTCGCTTGAAACCGGGATTTACGCCCGCGGATAATGCCTGCCTGCACTACCGTTCCGATCACAATAGCGTTGTCTCCCGGTTTGCAATTGGCGATTTCATCGATGCGGGTGCGGTCGAGCCAGGTTCTCGGAATGTAATACAAAAGGTCGGAAAGCGTATAAATTCCCGATTCGTGCAATGCTTGGAGCCGCTTGGGTCCTAACCCCGGAAGTTGCGAGATGTCCATATTAAATCGGGAGTTCTTCCTGAGATTCCCGCGCCGAATGGCGCGGCTCCACATTCATTTTCCTGAAAGCGGCGAGAGTGGCTACGCGCCCGCGGGGCGTGCGCGCAAGAAACCCTTTTTGAATGAGGTAAGGTTCGTAAACTTCTTCGAGCGTTTCCGTTTCTTCGCCGAGAGCGGCTCCAATAGTCCCAAGCCCGACGGGCCCGCCGTTAAACTTGTGAATCACGGTCTCCAGAATTTTCCGGTCCATGGAATCCAAACCGTCTTCGTCAATACCGAGCATATCCAGCGTTTTTTGCGTGATTTCCGTGTCGATCACTCCGTTTCCGCGCACCTGCGCCACATCGCGGCAGCGCTTGAGTACGCGGTTTGCAATTCGGGGCGTGCCGCGGCAGCGTCCGCCGAGCATTTCCGCCGCTTCTTTCTTGAGTTTCACTTGGAGAATATCGGCGTTCCGCATTAAAATCCGTATAATCTCTTTTTCACTGTAAAGTTCCAGCCGGTAATGGAGTCCGAAACGGTCGCGCAGCGGTCCCGTTAAGAGTCCGCTCCGGGTGGTGGCGCCCACGAGCGTAAAACGCTTGAGCGGCAGGTTCACGCTCCGCGCCGAAGGCCCCGAATCCAGCATAATGTCGAGCCGGAAATCTTCCATTGCCGGGTAGAGATATTCTTCCACCACGCGGTTTAAACGGTGAATTTCATCGATAAACAGAATATCGTTTTCGCTGAGGCTCGTAAGGAGCCCCGCCAGGTCGCTTGCTTTTTCGAGAACGGGTCCGCTCGTAATGTGAATATTCACATTCATTTCTTTGGCGATAATGCCCGCGAGCGTTGTTTTTCCAAGACCGGGAGGTCCTGCAAACAGGCAGTGATCCAGAGAATCTTTTCTGAATTTGGCGGCTTCGATAGCGATGGAAAGATTTTCCTTGAGAGATTCCTGCCCTGTAAAATCCCGAAGGTAAGACGGGCGCAGGTTTTTTTCCATTTCCGCATCGTCATAAAAACCTTGTTCCGGAGCAATGATTCGGTCGGTCATGAACTTTACCTTATTAAACGTGTTTCAACGCTTCCGGAATAAGAGCGGAGGCGCTCGCTTCTTTTCCGAGAATTTCAAATGCTTTTTCCGCCGCTTTACGCGCTGCCGGGTCTTTAACACCGAGAGAAATCAACGCGAGATGCGCTTCTTGCAGGGCCGAAGAAACCGGCGCGCTTGCCGCCGACTCCGCGAGAGAAAGCAGTTGCGCTTTATCTTTGAGCGCAAGCAATAACATTTCAGCGGTTTTCTTCCCGATTCCCTTGATTTTCCCCAGTTGAATGCGGTCTTCCCGGGCGATGAATCCGAGAAATTCCTGAGGCGAAACGCTGCTTAAAATACGCTGCGCCATTTTTGGACCGATTCCGTTTACTTCGATCATCTGTAAAAAGAGTTCTTTTTCACCGGCTGCTGCAAAACCGAAAAGCGTCATGGAATCTTCGCGCACCACAAGGTGAGTCATGAGCGTCGCTTCCGAACCTTCTGGCGGGAGCGTTTCCGAAGTGCGTGTGGTAATCTGCAAGCCGTAACCCACGCCGCCGCAATCCACCACCGCGAAAGTAGGGTGTTTTTGGATAAGAATTCCGCGTAACTGTTCGATCATAAGTTAAAATCCTAAACTCACCTGCGCCATGTAAAAACGTTCTTCGGCTTGCCCGGTGTAATAACCGCGTTCTTCCGCCCAAGTGGCAAATTCAAAATCAAAGAATCGGAGAACTTCAAGCCCGATGCCTGCCGTCGGATAACCGCCTTTCAAACCGCCGGCAAGCCGCAATTTCAAAAAGCGGTAGGCGCTTTCATAACCCGGAATAGCAGCAAGCACCTGTTCCACTTCAAGCCCGGCGTTCAAATGACTGAGCGGCTTGTAACCCCGTTCGTTATCGAGAGCATCTTCAAAATCAAACGCGATATTCACTTTCCGCGCGTAGGCGGTATTGCGGTTAAACATCCGCGGGCTGTAATTCAACCCCACCGTTAAATTCGGGCGAATCCGTTCATCGTAGACTTCATTAAAGAAAATATCACGGAGCGAAGCCCCCACGCGGAGCGTCCTCGTCGCCTGGTAAAGAACGCCGAAATCCATGCCGTAACCGATATTCTCGTAACTAAAGAAATCGGAGCGGCTTTCCTCATAGCGGTTCTCCAGCGTATCGGCAATATTCTCGAAGTTGGAAACATCCGTGCGGAAAACTTTCACCACCTGGCGTTTTAAAACTTTAACGCCGAGCCCAAATGATAAATTATCGAGAACCGGAATCGCGCCACCCATTTGCGCCACCGCGTCAATATAAAAAGTATCGGTCGCCGCGTAGGGGAGAACCAAAGCCCCGTCAATGTAAGGCGAAACCGTTGCATTTAACCAAACGGCCGCGCCGAAGTTCCGGACAGCAAATTCCAAATCCGCTTGCGCGATGATTGTCATCAGCAAATGATCGTAGCGGCTGATTTTATTCGCGTATTCCGGGTGTGCCGAGAGAGAATCAAGGAACGCATCTTCCGTATCGGTGCCGGCTTTTTCGGCGTCTCTTTCCGCATCGTTGTAAAGATCTTCCAAATCCAGCGCGAGGTCATAAATATGTTTTGCGCGGTTGACAGGCCCCATACCGGCGGCATTCAATTTCAAATCCATTCCGTTATGAGGATAGTATCCCATTTCCGGATGCATATTGTAATTCCCGAGTTTACCCATTTGAGAAAGCCCGGCGTAGTTATAATAAATGGCCTCTTTATCGTCGGCAACGGCAACGTGAGCGTTTCCCATGGAATACGCGCGGAGCGAACGGTATTTCGGGCCGCCCGCCGCATTCAGTACGATCGCTGTTAAGAGGAGATAAATAAGGAAAATTTTAGACTTCACCGGTTTTTTCCTCTTTCCCGGCAGGGATCGCCGGAGTGTTTAGATGTTCTTCGATGTATTGATCAATAGCCGTACCCAAATCATCAATATTTTCATTCAGCATTTCTTCAATATTTTGGTGGATCAGAGAAGCTTCAAGCGAATCGGTAAAATTAGCGTTCACATAATCCGTCACCATCGGAATCACAATTCCTTTTAGATTCACAATATCGCCGGCGAGATCTTTTAAACTTTCGGCGAGCTCTTTTTGATATTCCGGGTTATGTTTTAACGAATCCAAAAAAATTTCAAGTTCTTTGGTATTCGGGTGAAGCCAAAGGAACGCGTTTGAATTCAAATTGCGGTAACGGAAACGAAGAAGCGAGTAGGAAACCTCGATCACCGCGTAACTTGCGGAAAAATGATCGGTCTTGATTTTTTGGTCCGAAAGTCTTTTACTTCCGTTTTGAGTAATCGAATCGCGCCGGATCAACTCCCGGAGAGGGAACACCGCCGCTTTCATGCCTTCGTAAAACTGTATCACCGTCTCTTTGTCGGCTCTCATAAACGGAATTTCATTTTTGGAAATATTCACATGGCTGATCAAAGTAAGCGGATTCACATCGTTCACATAAAGAACGGATTTGGCAAGTCCGAACCACGCTTCCGATTTGGTGGAATCCGCGCGGAGCGCTTTTTTAAAATACCCGGCGGCTTCTTTGTATTTCTCATTCCGGTAAGAAATCTGCCCTTCCAGAATCAATGCGTCCGCATTGCCGGAAGAAGGTTTCGCTCCGCCGGTCGCATTGAACAGGTTACAGCCGCTCAGTAAAATACCTGCCGAAACGGTTAGAATTCCGAAAAGTGTCCATTTCATATCAAATCCGCCTTTGATGTTGTCACTAAAGATAGATTAAAAATGACGCTCACTTTTCGCGGAAATTAAGACGGAATGGTATATTTGTTCCGTGGAACCGATTCTCTCCTATTTCCCCACCAAAGGATTCAAAAAAGCCGAACTGCGATTCCGGCACCTCTTAACGCAGGAAAAGAAACGCTTGGAAACTATTGCGGACAAACGAAACGGGAGTGCGATCGACCGGGAAAATTTAACTGCGGAACTCCCGCAGATCCTTTCGTTTTCGCACGCTTACCACGAAACTTTTATGGAGTATTTAAAACACGTACTCCCGCAGCACGAAGGAAAAATCTATTGCAACGCGGAATGCAAAAACTGCTGCCATCATTACCCGATGACGCTCGCGCCGTTTGAACTCATTTCATTTTACGATCACCTGCGCCGCTCGCCGGCACTTCTCGAAACGGTCGAAGAATGCCTGTTTCGCGTGCGGCGGTATCATCATTTATTGAATGAAAGTAAAGAAGATGATGCCGAGGAGGACGCGCTCCACCGGTATTTCGCACAAGGGCTCGCTTGCCCTTTTGCCGCAAGCGGCGGCGGCTGTTCGTTTTACGAAGCGCGCCCGGTAAGTTGCCGCATGTATTTCAGCTTAACGCCGCCCGAATATTGCGTACCGGAATACCTTCAAACCGAAAAGAATAAAAGTTTTATCGTCTATTTACCCGATGATATCGAAGAACTCATCGAAGAAATTTCCGCGTATTACTCCGGCTTGGAATTACCCGAAAGTTTTTACGAAGGGTTACTTGCCATGAACGCGCTTGAACCCTGCTATTCGCGCCCGGAAACCGAAAATGAAAAATGAAGAAACTCAAATCGATTTATTTGAGGGACTGCTTCAATTCACCCGGAAACTGTTTCCGAAAAAGAAAACCGTCTCTTCGGATTTCTCCGAAAAATCCCTGATCTCTTTCCGGTATCACGCGCGCCTGAATAAAGCCATACGTTACGAATCGCGCGGAATTTTCGGAAGCCCCACGGTCATACTCCCCGCTTACATGCAAAGCGAAGAATTCGCTCCGGTTCGGGAAATCGCCGCAGAATGGGCGGAAATCGTTCAAAAACGGCGCACCAAGCAAAACAAACAAAAAATAAAAGAACTCACCGAACGGCTTTGGACGGCAACCAACCAAATACTCAGCGACCGCGGCCAGGGAACGCTCATCTCCAAAACACGGATGCAGCCCATAGTCCCCAAAGGCAAAACGCACGATTTGGAACAAATTTTAGCGGCTGTCAATGAAACTTATTTCAACGGAGAACTTGAGGCGCGCATCACATGGAGCAACCGTACCGGCGGCACGAGCTTTCATTCCCTCCGCAAAGACCCTTACACCGGAGAAAACGTACACCTCATCAGCATCAGCCGCGGGTATGACTTTGAAAACTGTCCGGTTTACGCCATCGCGGGCGTTGTGTATCACGAATGCCTGCACATCGTCATACCAGTCGAAATCAAAAACGGCCGGCGGCAAGTACACGGAAGAAACTTCCGGCAATGCGAAAAACGCTACATCTATTACGACGAATGGATGAAATGGCACCGCCATGTACTCCCGGGCAATGTGAGAAAACTGCTCAAAACCAAGAAGTAAAATGAACGGGCGTGCCCCGGCGCATCCACCGTCACCCTGATCCTGAAACTGTCATACAAAATTCTACCTCGTCATCCTGAACTCATTTCAGGATCCAAGCCTGATTTGTGCACCAACTCTAAAGCGCCGGGCCGGCGTGTCTCCGGGCTACCCTCCGGTCGGTGCTCGCACTGCGCGCTTCGCGCGCACCCTCCGCCTGCCTCACGTGTCTTCGCGCGATTCCAACACTTTTTGCGCATCAATACAGTTTGCTCCGGTATAAAAAGTATTCTCAATGTGCGCCGCCACCTGGTTTCCAAACCGGAGCGGCTTCCGGCCTAAAGGTTTTGAAAAAAGCATTGAGAACCGCGCTTAGGGACAAAAAATTGCTACCGAGTTCCTCGAGTATGAAATTTAGGGAATAGAAAATTCTGTTTGGACACACTCTCGTCACCCTGATCCTGAAACTGTCATACAAAATTCTACCTCGTCATCCTGAA
>JAISUZ010000015.1 GCA_031271785.1 Fibrobacter sp.
CAGCGCTGATGACTCTGTTGCGGATCCGGATGCGATTGATTTAAAACACGAATTGCTGGTTTCTACTGATTACAGACAAATTCGTGATTACGGTTTAGTGCTTTCGAGTCAGGCGATCCCTTACCGGATTTTGCGTTCCGGAATGGGGCCTTTTGAAATTCATGTACCGGTTCATTTTTTTGAGCAGGCGAAAGAACAGCTTGAATTGTTTCAGAAGGAAAATCCGCCTAAAGATCATACCGCTCCGCTCCCGATGCATGTGAGCCTTGCTCCGCTTTGGGTTTTGTTGGCTCCCGTTTTCTTTACGTTAATTGAATTTTCAAAACAGGGGAGTGTGTTTCGGGAAGCGGGTATCGCCGATGCGGAAAAAATTCTTTCCGGAGAATGGTGGCGCGTTTTCACTGCGCTCACGCTCCATGCCGATGCGGGGCACATTATGGGAAACCTTGTTTCGGGTTACCTGATTTTGAATTTGCTTGCGCATCGCCTGCCGCTTTCGCGCATGGCGCCGCTGCTTTTGATTTTTTCCGGACTTGCCAATGCCTGTGTCAGTTTGACGGTGGGCGCCGGTTTTCGTTCTCTCGGATTTTCCACTTTTGTTTTTGTTGCTCTCGGGTGTCTCGGGAGCGTGGAGTTTCGTTTGATGCCTCGGGAATCTCACGGACTCATGCGGCGATTCGCTCCCTGGATGGGTGTCGCCTGCATTGCGGTGTTTACCGGTATCGGTGAAAATGCCGATGTGCTCGCACACTTTTACGGGTTTGTAGCGGGGCTTATTGCCGGGTTTCTTCCCCGGAAAAAATCGCTCCATTGGGGGCATAAGCCCGTTTTGCTTGATTTTCTTTTTGTCGCGCTTTATTTTGCGATTTTTATCGTATGCTGGGCGCTCGCGCTTTCTCCTCATTTTTAGAGGAGTTCTTTATCGCATCTCTTGTGGACAATTTCCGCTTTTGAATCTATCTTTATACAAGATATGGTGCGTTTCAGCCAGACATCTTGGTTTAACCAAGAAAAAGAAGCTTTCCTCAACTTGATGCGTTTTGCGCCTCTCCGTATTGAGGTGGGCGAATGTCCCCTGCTGCATTTTCATTTTCCGCAAGGCTTTTCTCAAGGGGCTCCGGTGCGTTACCACTTGGTTTTTGGATTTCAGCAAATTGCCTGGGACGGGATTATCGGGTGCATTCAAAAAGAAGAGGTGATGGTGCGGTTGCACCGGGGGCCGTTCCGCGGTTTCAATGCGTGCCATTCTTTTTTGGAAGAAGACGGCGTTCTCACATGCCGTGCGTCTTTTTCTTTTCAAGGCGAACCTTCCGATTTTAAAACGCTCCTTGCCGATACGCGTCTTTGTTACGCGGTGAAATCCCGCGAAAAAACCGCCGCCGCCATTCTTGATTTTGAAACCACGCAGAAAACCAAGCGATTTGAAGTTTTGGATTCCGGAATGACCGGTTGATTCCGGAGGCATTTCGCCAGTGGCTTACCATTCCCTCGAAGCAGCGCTTTTGGATTTAGAAAAAGCCGGAATGCTTCGGCGTATTTCCGAAACTGTTTCTCCCGATTTGGAAATGGCGGAAATGGCTCGGATCGCTTATGCGGAGGGAATGCCGGCGCTCCTATTCGAGAGTGTGCAAGGGAGCCCTTTTAGAGCGGTTTGCAATATTTTCGGCACGGAGGAACGCGCTCGATTTTTATTCCGGAAAACAGAGCGAGCGGCCGCCACCGCGATTCAAGCCAAGGCAGATCCGCTTTCTCTCGGTAAAGAACCTTCCCGAATTTTTTCTCTTCCGCAAATTGGTTTGAACGCGCTTCCGCGGCGCGCTTTTTCCGCTCCGGTGCTTCGGAATAAAACCCGGCTTTCCGATCTTCCGCAAATTAAAAGCTGGCCGGAAGACGGCGGCGCTTTTTTAACGCTACCTCAAGTATTTTCCATGGATCCCGAAACGCCGACCGTTTTAAAATCCAATTTGGGAATGTACCGCGTACAAATTTCCGGAAACGGGTATCAGATAAATGAAGAATGCGGGCTCCATTATCAAATCAACCGCGACATTGCGGCTCATCATCAAAAAGCGATAGAAAGAGGGGAACCGCTTAAGGTCAGCATTTTTTTAGGGGGGCCGCCGGCCCACACTCTTGCCGCGGTGATGCCGATGCCCGAAAACATTTCCGAACTCGTGTTTGCCGGAATTCTCGCGGGGCGCGCTTTTCGTTATACGAAGTTTGACGGCTGGGTGGTTTCCGCTGATGCGGATTTCTGCATTCTCGGAGAAATTGCTCCCGGTTTAAAACCCGAAGGTCCGTTCGGAGATCACCTTGGGTATTATTCTGCAAAGCATCTTTTTCCTTACCTGAAAGTGAAGCATGTTTTCCATAAAACGAACGCCGTTTACCCTTTTACGGTAGTGGGCCGCCCGCCGCAAGAAGACACGGTTTTTGGAAAATGGATTCATTCGATGACGCGCCCCATGGTTCCCGTTTCGGTGGCGGGGCTTTGTGAGATGCATGCGGTGGATGCTGCCGGCGTGCATCCGCTTTTGCTTGCCATTGGGAATGAACGCTATTTGCCTTACGGCGCGCGGGAACCGCTTGAGATTTTGAAAATTGCGAGTGCGATTCTCGGATTCAATCAGGCTTCCCTTGCAAAATTTTTGCTGATTGCCGCTTGCGAAGATAATGAAAAACTTTCCGCTTATTCCGTGGTTGATTTTTTCAAGCACATTCTCGAACGCGTTCAATTTTCCCGCGACCTTCATTTTCAAACCGCCACGACCATAGACACGCTGGATTATTCGGGAACTTCGTTAAATCACGGTTCCAAAGTGGTGATTGCCGCCGCCGGAAAACCTTGCCGCGAACTCGGGAATCACTTTCCGGATTTTGCCGCCGGTTTTTCGCTTCCCGAAGGGTTTTCTAATCCGCTTCAAGTGATGCCGGGCGTGCTTTCCGTTCAGGGTGTACCCGGAGCCTCAATGAAAGAACTCTCGAACGCGCTTTCCCGTTGGGAGCACCGGGAGCGTTTCCCGTGGATTACCGTTTGTGACGACAGCGCGTTTACCGCACGCACTCTCGACAATTGGCTTTGGGTTTCTTTCACGCGCGCCGACCCGGCGCGCGATATTTACGGAGTCGCGGCGCAAATCAAAGACAAACATTTTGGGTGCGAAGCGCCGCTTTTACTGGATTCGAGAACCAAGCCCTATTTGCAAAAACCTTTAACCGAAGATCCGAAAATCACAGAAAGAGCCAAACAAATTTTAAAGCGGGCGCTTTCATGAGAACTTTTTGCGTTTTGGGGATTTACTTTATCTGTACTGTTGCTTTTGTTTGGGGAAAACCGACAGACGGAACTCTCCGTTGGTTTCAGCAGCATAACCGCACTTTTAAAAAACCGGCGGCACAAATAAAACTCGCGCGCACTACCTCCTGTAAAGCCGAATCGTATTACAATGAAGTTTCCGAACTGGCCACCGAACATTTCTATTTCTATTACACGCTGGAAGGTGTTCATGCCGCTACGCCCGAATTTATAGATACGCTCGCTCGTTATTTCGAGGATGCCTACGCGCTTTATGCCGGTAAATTAAAAATGAAAGCTCCGGAAGGGGTACAAACCACTTATCATTACCAAAAATCAAATCACGGTTCGCGTTACCCGGTAGAAGTTTTGGATTTGGATCTTGTCCGCAATGTGGAACAGCTTCTCGGTTCTCCTTGTTTCGGCTGTTTCGGAATTACGTTCCCAGGTAACTCCGGCGCTCCCGAAAAAACGTCGATTCTATTCGATAATGATTTTCGCTATACCACGATTACCGCTCCTGTGGGAACGCTTGAAAACGGCTGCACTTATTCCCGGCCGGTGAAGGAACTTACCAATACGCGGGCGGGTTATTCTTATGCCGACCGTTTCCGGGAAGGAATTCGCATTACGGCGTATCATGAACTTTATCATGCCGTTCAGGCGCGTTACTATGATTTTTTCTCGTATTACACTTTTTGGCTTGAGGCTTCCGCTACGGGTTTTGAAGAGTTGGGCGCTCCCGACGTAAATGATTACGAAAATAATTTGTTTCTCGATTTTTTACCCGGAGTCCCTCTGAATGAAACTTATTCCGATTACGCGCCGGTTATTTTATTTTTCTTCCTTTATCAGCAATACGGTATTTCTTTTGATGCCGCGATTTGGGAGAATTACTCAAAGGCGGAGGCCAAACCGTTTGAAGAGATTCTTGTGAAAACGCTTTCCGGCCGCCAAAAAAACGCCGATTCCGTATTTCATTTATTTGCGGAACAGCTTTTTTTCAGCGGTGCGCGCACCCCTTATTTCACCTCTCCCGAAGTTCTCTATTCCGATATGAAAGATTGGCGGGAATTTACGCTCAAAACTTCCGCGGATTCTTTCTCGCTTTCTTACCCCGCATTTGATTACCTTTTTTTGGAAAACAAAACGCTTCCCGATTTATCGGCGTTTCAAGGGAATGCTTCGGTGGCGCTTTGGAGTGCGAAGAAAAAATCGGCGGCGTTTATTCCTTTGGATTCCAATGCGAATTTTTCGGAAATCTTAAAACAAATGGCGGCGGCCGATTCGGCGCTTCTCGTGCTGAGCCGGCTTCAAGACCGTGCGCCCGGAGTTGTTCTCGAAAAAGATTCTCTCCCGTTGCGGAGTTTTCCGAACCCTTGGAAAGGTACGGGTGAACTCTGTTTTTCTCCGCTTCCGGAAAATAAAAAGTTTATTGAGATACGAAACCGTATAGGAAAACTCGTGCTCCGAGAACCTTATCAGGGGAGTCTTCATTGCATGGAAGCGGAAGCGATCCGGCAGCATCTCGCTCCGGGACTCTATCGCTTTCGTGCGGGCGCCTCCGGAAAAACCGAACCGTTTCTTGTGATTTATTAGAATTGACAAAGGATATTTTGATAATCCTGATTTGAATGGTTATATTATTCGCAACGTTCTCACCCCGCTTCTTATAAGAACAGCGCAATTGGGTGGGGCTTTTTATTTTTAAGGATTATAATGAGGGGAATCTATCAATTGCCGTTTTTGTCTTATCGGGAGCAAATGGATTTACTTAAGAACCGAGGTTTATTTTTTGAAAATGAAATACAAGCCTTAAAAGTTTTTGAACATATAAGTTATTGCAGATTTAACGGTTATTTTCACCCATTTTGGATAGACAAACAGAGTAAGGTATTTAAAAAATACTTGCTTTAAACACAATTTCACACAAAAGTTAAAAGCGTTATTTTTGAAATATTCAATCATTGATAAATCGGCTATGGGTTTTCCGTTGGATTGGGAAAAAGAACCTTTATGGAGTAATAGCGCGGGCGAAGATTTGCTTTAATTTATCTAAAAACCCACAAACAGAGTGGCGCCGCTGCCGTCCGTGGAGAATTGCGGTACCAATTGAACGTTTGCGAAGTCTTTGGAAGAAGTGGAGCGATGAATTTGCATTACATCGAGAATGGAAATCACGCGGTTCACAATGAGCGCGCCAATAGAGACTTGAAAAACAATACGGGAAATGCGGTAGTTTCGGAGAACATCATTGTAGCGATTCATATTTTTGGTGGTTTGCGGATTATCGCTTGAACCCCAGTCCCAAGAGTATCTTTCCGTATTCGGGAACTCGGCGTCCACAGCGCGCCCTTCGCGGAGCATTGCCTGATTGTAATCTTCGTTCATGTCCGGACTTGAGTTTTGCCCTGCGATTCCGCCGCGGCTCCGGTATTTTCCCATGGTGTTCAGAAAATCAATGTCGCGCGGCGGGTTTTTTGCACCAGCGTAACGCGAGGCTTGCCCCATGGCGCTTGTGATGAATTTTTCACCGATAAAGTAAGATGTGAAAGTGGTGATCCAAAGGGCGGCATCCGCCCAAACAAACGGACGCACGTGAGCGGGTTCATCCAAATAAAGTTCGCCCATTCCGGGGAGCAGCGCCGAAGCTCCGATAGCGAAAAACAAACTCTTATCGGCATTCCGCGTGACGGATTCATCTACGGTAATCACGCGCTGAGCGGAAACCGAGATTGCTCCGAGGAAAATAAAAACGGCGAGCGTCCGCAGCATTAAAAACTCCAAAATGCCTGAATAGAAGCATTCACACCGTCGATGACGGTAAAATCGCTGCGGAAATTCAAACGGTCGTACCACGAGAGATCTTCTTCGTAGAGTTCTTTATTGTGCGCATTTGCCGTAAAGGCGGCGTCAATCGCGGAAACGAGATGATTCAAAATTAATCCGCCGAAAAACCATGCTTGCATTCCCGCGTAGTCGGTAGCTTTATCCCGCATTTTCCGGTATGTCTTTTGATTCGCGGATTGCCCGAGAGCAACGATTTCCGAAGAACCGGAAAGTCCGAGTCCCGGTACTGTTGTTTCATCGGTGACGTCCATCCAACCCAGTACGTAATTCCCGCCGGCAATCAGCTGATAGTAAAGTCCGGGATCCGAGAAAGACATATTGTGAAGCGTTTTTTCGAGGGCAACGGTGTCAAAGCGGTCGGTGTGGCTTTCATCGTTTCCAAAGGTGGTATTTTTGTTGTAGCAATTAGAGATTGTGGCGGATCCGTAAATGGATTTGCAGTAAGATTCGCGGTCGCTCAGATAGCGTTCCGTAAACTTGCTTTCGGCATCCGAATCGTCGAGTTGATAATAAAGGTCGTGCATTTTCTTTTCATACCAACCGGCTGAAAATTTTTGTTTTGCAAATTTCTCGTAACGGGATACTTGGGCATTATACTTGTGAACGGAGTAATAATACCATCCGCCCCATAAAGAGGCCTCAAGCGCCAGGTAAATGCCGCCGCGCGCGTAATTGAATTTGCTTCCGCCCACATAAAGCTGTCCGGAACCCGGAACGAGGAGCGACATGAAAAGCGCTTTTTTCGGACTCTTGTAACGCCCTTTCATTTCGTCGATACCATGAACTCGAGACACTTTCACAGGGCCGAGAAGATCACGGCGCGAAATGGAAGAGGAGGAAAGGGAGATTTGAGAACTCGAAGATGATACTGCCGCTATAGCGGGAACTTCCGCAGAGGAAGAGGACGCTGTAACCGGAACGGCGGCAGAATCCGCAGGCATTTCCGTAACGGAAGAATCCGGAGCGTTTAAAGAGTCGGCAGCAAGAACATCGCTTGAAGAACTGAAAACAGAGGAATCTGCCGGGATTACCGAACTCGAAGAAATTTCAATTATTGACGAGGAGGAAACCGGCGGTGCAACGGAAGACGAAGATACCGCCGGTACGGCGGCCGAGGAGGACATCACCGCTGTTTCGGAAGAAGATACCGGAAGCGCCGAAGAAGAGGAAACGGGTTCGCTTAAAGAGGAAGAGATTCCCGCCGCCGATGAAGACAAAAATTCAACGCTCGACGAAGAAAGCGCTTCTTCGAACTCGGCGAAAAGGTCGCGCACCTGAGCGTTCGCCATGCTTAAAAAACAGAATAAAACAAGTAAAAATCGAAGATTTCCCATGGTAAACAAAACTACAAAAAAGTACTCCGGTTGAGAATCATGGTTCCTCCAAGAGTTTTAGAATCGGTTTTAACGGTTTTCCGCTGGCGGCAGTAAATGTTTGCATACCGGCGTTCTGTGCGCCTCGAATGTCTTTTTCCGGATCGTCGCCGGCAAAAAGGGTTTCGGCCGCCGTTGCGTTTAATTGTTTTAACGCAAAATCGAAAATTTCACGGTGGGGCTTTTTCAGGCGGACTTCGCTGGAAACTACAATAGCGTCGAAAAAATGAGAGATTTCATTTTCCCGGAGTGTTTTATAGATATGCGGATGGTGCATAAAATTGGTGACGATACCGAGTAAAACGCCCTGCGCTTTCAGCGCCGTCAAGAGTTCCATCGCTTCCGGGTGAAGCGAAATTTCCGTTTGCCAGCCGTCCATGGAATAAGCGGCAAAATTTTTCAGAGTTTCTTTGGAAATGTCGGCGCCGCACTCCTTAAAGAGCAGCCCGAGCCGCTCTTCATAATCGGTATAACCCGGGAGAGAATCGATGGGGCGCGAAAAAAAAGTCCGGCAAAGTTCTTTGATTTCGGGAATGCTTTTCTCAATGCCGAATTTACGGAGTTCTTTTGCGATCTCCTGATGCCAAAGCAAAAAAGCCCGGCTCATGTTGCCGTAAGAAAACAGCGTTCCGTACAGATCAAAGAGAACGGCGCGGAGTTTCATTCAATCTCGTAATCCACCACAGAGCGGTCGGAAACGACTTTTCTCAAAAACTCTCCGACTTTGAGATGTTCGGGGTGTACTTGATAGCGGTCGAGATCTTCTCTGGTATGAAACGCCGTGTAAAGCGCGTAGTCCCACGCGGCATCCGTAGGGTTAAAATTTTTCCCGGATTCAATGGAGAGGAGTTCCGGTACTTTTTCCTTTAAACTCTTAAAAAGGAAATTGAGTTTTTTGGCGTTTTCCGCGGCAGTGGCGCCTTCGGCTTCGCTTTTGAGTTTCCAGAAAACGATATGCTTAATCATGGGCATCCTCGGGGTTCATATGAATTTGAGTGTAATACGCGGCGAGTTGGCGTTCAAAGCAGGTGACCCAACTGAATTTTTCCGCGTAAGCGCGCGCCTTTTTTTGCTTTTCGCGCAAATTACTTTGGGTGAGTTTCACGACGGCTTCGCATAAGGCTTCCGGCGTGTATTTTTCGATCAGAACGCCGGCGCGTGATTCCCGGGCGTGTTCTGCCGCCGCGCCGGTGGGGGCGGAAACAAGAGCGTTTCCCGAGGCCATACTCTCTAAAATGGAAAGCCCGAAAGTTTCCCAGCCGGAAAGCGCAAACCCGATTTCCACGCTCGCGTAAAACCGCGCCATCATCTTCGTGGAAGTGAGAAAACCTTTGTAACAAATATGCTTGTATTGTTTTACCGCCTCTTCCACTTCCGGGAGATCGGGTCCTGTTCCCGCAAAAATAATCGCGGGTTCCGTACCGAGCGCTTTTGAAATCAGCGGATACGCTTTAAGCAATAAGTGGAGCCCTTTTTCATCGCAAAAACGGTGCGGGAAAAACGCGGTCAGACGTTCGGGTTCGCCCGCTTTCAATTCTTGAGTCAGTTCCGGATCGGCGTGGTTCGGGTTAAAGGTTTCAATGTCGCAGCCGAGCGGAATCCATGCGAAGGTGTTCTTCATGTTTTTCTCAAGGCGCTCCATGATTTCGCGGGAAGAAACCTGAATCAATGAATATCCTTTGAAACTTTTCCGCGCGTAAGCGAAAGCGAGCTTTTCCATGACGGGGGCAATGAAACGCAGGTGCCACTTTTCAAAATAACGCCGCACGTAAGTCACCGGAAAATCGGCATGCCAAAACGCCGTGAATTTACTTTGGGGACTTACTTTTTTAGCGGCTTTTCTCACGGCTTGGGGTAAAATGTAAGGCGAACCGACTTCGATAATATCCGGCTGATATTTTTTCAAAACCGGGCGAATCGAACTTTGTTTCCAAATAAAACGATACTCCCATTTTCCCCGGAAACGAAATGCTTTAATGTGTTCAATCACAAGGGAATGAGAAATCACTTCGGTATAAGTCCGCGAATCCGGCATGGCAAAAACGAGAAGGGTATCGGAGCGGTTTTCATAAAATTTCATGCGTTCCAAATGGTAACGCCGCACGCCGCCGCCGGAAGGGCTCCAAAAATTATTGAAATCGACAATCGTGGTTCTTTGGGACATGAGCGGTATTATTCTTCCTTCATACGGAAGGAAACGGGGTCGGCAATCAGGTTACCTTCAAACACGTGTTCTTTGCCGATTCGTTTGGAGTCGATGGAGAGAAAAATATTTCCGCCTTTGGATTCGATCCAGAAAATAGCTTCGGAGTCGCGCAGGTAGGCGCGCGGCCCTAAAAGGTGATTGTCCGCATAAATTAATTCGCCGCCGAGAATAATCGGAATATCGAGCGCTTTGTAAATATCGAGCATCACCGAAGAACGCCGTTCGTGTATATCGGTAATATCCGGACGGTCCGAAATGCGTAAGTGATCGATACCGTCGAGAATCACGAGAATATTTTGATGTTCTTTCACTTCGTCTTTTAAAATCTGGAATAATTCCACGTTATCGAACGTGGTGTAATCTTCCCAAATCTCAAGGCGGTTTTCGCGTACATAACGCAAAAGCGTTTTCGTGGCGTTTAGAACTTTATTACTGGTTTCTTTGTTTCCGCTTTGTTTTTTCACCGAGAGAATCGATTCTCCGGTCATCATGGAAATAATCCGGTCGAAAATTTGCCGGCGCGGGCTTTCCAGGTTAATGTAAATCACTTTCAGATTATCATTGCCTTCAATCAAATCCAGCGCCATACTTGTGAGCGCGCTCCCTTTTAAACCGTAGGGCTGTGAAGAAAGGAAAAAGCACCCGGATTGAATCCCGTCGAGAGCTTCCGTGAGCCTCGGAAAACTCGGGAGCTTGTAACCCACGCTCACATCGGGCGGGCAGCTCATGGCAATGTCGAAATTCTCCCGGATATCTTGAAGCAATACCGAACGCCGGTGTGTGTGAGTGGTGTCTTCTTCCGTGTTGCGGATCATGTCCATGAAGAAATCCGCACCCTTTTCGCGGAGAAGCAAATCCACCGTTTTTCCGTGCGGTAGAATTAACGTTTTAAAGCGGAGATTTAAGGTTTCCGCCATTTTCAAATATTTTTGTATCCGTTTTTCCTGGTTCCGGCGGCTCGGCTCGCGGCGGAGCACCACGGTAAGGCTCACGGCGCCGCTCGCTTTCAGTTTATACAAATGACTCAGCCCGAGTTCCTGATAAAGCGTGGAAACGACTCCCGAAATACCGGCGAGGTCCGCTGTCAGCGCATCGAAAATCCCTTCCACAATAATCGGGTTTTCGTTATCCTGCTGCATATTAAAAGGAATATCGAGATTTCCGGAAGCAAAGGAAATATAAAGATCGTCATCGTTCGAATTATCGATGTACCTGCCGTAAACAGCGTGAATAATCCCTTTGGCGTTTCTTGCGGGAATGGTGATGCGCGGTTCTTTAAACGCTTCGAGATTATCCAAATAAAAACTCACCTGATGGCGTTCCATGCCGGCGAGGGCGCAGTAATCGAAAAACGGTTCCGCGTCGCCGCTGTAATAACCGAGTCCGTAAAGCTGTGCCTGCCCGATACTCCACCCGCGCTTTCCGAAAAATTCTGCGGAAGATTCGCTTTTGGAAGCCGCCCAGTGGCAATAACGCACAAAGAGTTCAAGCACGCGCGCTTTCTCGCCGCCCACTTCTTTTGCCCATAAATCGTGTTCTTCGGAATCTTCGTTTTCGAGTTCTTTATCGTGCCCGCCCCAAAATTCAAGCGCTTCCGCTTCGGCGGCGGTATCATCGAGCCCGTTATAACGGCTGCGTTTTACAAATTCAATTAAATCGCCTTCCGAGCCGCATTGTAAGCAGCGGTAACGCCAGTAACCGAGCGCATCGTAAAAGAAAAGAGATTGTTCTTCCGGAGCGTGGAACGGACAATTGGCAATGAGATTTCTGCCCCAGTGCCCGAGAGGAATCCCCAAACGTCTGGGATGGGTAAGCTTTCTCATTTGAGCCATTTTTGCGTCGTTGGTCAGCATAGGGAGCCTTAATTGTTTCAATGTCTATTAGGGAAATCTAACTAATTTCTATTTTAATGGAATGATTATCTTAGGGATTGACCCCGGCTCTTATACGACAGGTTACGCTTTTTTGAAAATCGAATCCGGAAAACGGAGCGTTTTGGAGTATGGGATCATTGCTTGCAAGGCCGCTTTGTCTTTAGAAGACCGTTTGTTAAAGATTGTGTCGGAACTCGAACTTTTGATAACGCGGTACCGCCCGCAGATTTTGAGTATGGAAAGCGCGTTCTTTGCTAAAAATGTAAAGAGCGCCATGATTCTCGGGCATGTGCGCGGCGCGGTGATGGCCGCTTGCCGCAAAAAGGGCATGGAATTTGCGGAATACAGCCCGCGTTCCGTGAAACAGGCGGTGACCGGGAACGGCGCCGCTTCCAAAGAGCAGGTCTCTTTGATGGTGTGCGCTCACCTCCGGCTAAGAGAAATCTCCGAAAAACTGGATGCTACCGATGCGCTCGCCATTGCCTGGACGCACGCTTCTTCTCTTGAAATGCCGGGTGTTTTTACCGCGCGGAAACGGAACTCCAAAAATGCCATGCGGGATTTGGTGCTTAGAATCAAAGGAGAACTCCCTTGAACGCCGATTTAACTCCTTACGGTATTGGAAACAAAGGGCTCACAACGATCCTTCCGGAAAATTTTATAGTCCGGGAAACGACGGCGGAGCCTTTGAAGAACCTCCGTTCCGCCGCCTTACAGGCCGGGTTTTCCATACAAATCGAAAGCGCGTACCGCTCTTTTGAACGCCAGCTCTCTATTTGGAACCGAAAAGCCGCCGGGGAGTTACCGCTTTTGGATGCGGCTGGGAACCTGAGGGCGCGCCCGCAAAATGAAAAAGAAATGGTAGAAGCTATCCTCACCTGGTCGGCGTTACCGGGCGCGAGCCGGCATCATTTCGGCACGGAAGTAGATGTCTCCGATGCGTTTGCGATTCCCGAAGGGTATCAGGTGCAGCTCACGCCCGAAGAATGTTCGGGAATGTTTGCGCCGTTTCACCGCTGGCTCTCTGCGCAGATTGAAAATGAAACGGCGTTCGGATTTGCGCGGGTATTTGTCCCCGGCCGCGGCAAAATTCAGCCGGAAGAATGGCACCTCTCGCACCTCCCGGGCGCTCGGGAAATGCAAAAAAAAATTGACCCGCAGGCACTCCGCGAGATTTACGAAACCACGGAAATTTTCGGAAAGGATTATTTAATCCGGAACTTGAATCAACTGATGGACGATTACGTTTATCCTTACTTTGTGTGAAGGTTACGGATATAAAGTATCCATATTATATATTCGTATTTTATCCGAAAAATCGGATTCACCGGGAATACCTTTTTCATTATATTTCCCTTTATGAACCGGGAACAAAAACTTCAAGGACGTTTTGCGTTTGAAACGGAACGTTACGGTACTTCTGCCGAGGGGGCGCCGCTCCATTATTTCCCGTGCGAAGAACGCTGCCGGGTACTCGTGGTTGCCGGGATTCACGGCGAAGAAGCCGACACCACGTTTCTTTTGAGCCGCGCGATGCGTTTTCTGTTAACGCCTTTAAAGAGCGCGGCGGCAGTGCTTTGCGCGAACCCGGACGGCATGGCGAAAGGATTGCGCGCCAATGCAAACGGCGTGGACCTGAACCGGAATTTTCCGGCATCGAATTGGAAACCTGAGAATGTACTCAGCCGCTGGACGGTCAATCACGCGCCGGCGGTGGAACTCTCGCCGGGCGCGTATCCCGGGAGCGAAAAAGAAACCGCAGCGCTCCTTTCCCTCATAGAGGCGTTAAAACCCGAAACGATTCTTGCCGTTCACTCTCCGCTCGCGTGCGTGGATTGCTCCGCCTCTTCGGCGCTTGCCGAATCGCTTGAAAAAATATTTGAACTCCCGCGCGTGAAAGACATCGGCTACCCGACTCCGGGCAGTCTCGGTTCCTGGTGCGGCGAAAACAATTTGGAATGTATAACGCTTGAACTGCCGGCGCTTCCGGCGGAAACGCTCGCGGAGCGTTACGCAGAAGCATGGGCTGAGTGGCTGAACTTAATTTGAGTTTAGTTTTTTCTGCTCTTCGGCCTGTTTCAGAATTTCTTCGCGGTGGAAAATACCGAGACTGAAACCGATCACGAGATAGCAGACGTTGAGCAACAGAAGGTACTCGCGCACAAACGGAAGCGGAGTGACAAACAGGAATCCGCAAATGTAAGTAGCGATCACATTCGCCATTTGGAAAATATTGAGCCACTTGTTTTTCCGCAATTGAATTTTCGGGAGGAACAGCGGACTGACCATCAGGAATGCGGAAACGAGCATGACCATCACCGGAAGGTAAAGCAAATTCGGATTTTCTTTGGCGCAGCCGAAAAGATTGTAAGACGTTGCAAAGGATAAAAACACCACATTCAAAGCGCCTGCAAAAGTGCTCGGCAGCCCGGAGAAATAACCTTTGTAAGTATCGGCATCGAACGCGTTATATTTTGCAAGGCGCATGGCCGCACAAAGAACGTAAACGGAAAAAACAATGAGCAGGAAAATGATATTCGTTTTCGTCCACTCGGGCGCGTTCATTTTGTAAGAGAAAAAGAGACAGAATGCGGGAGCGAGCCCAAAGGCAATCAGGTCGGCGAGACTATCGTATTGCGCGCCGAACTCGGAACTCGCGTTCACAAGGCGCGCGGCAAAACCGTCCAGTTTATCGAGAAGAACGCACAGCACAATAAAGTAAGAACCCATGCGGATCGGATCGGTTTTCGGGAAGATCCCGGCAAACATGCCGGTAGCCCAGCCGATAGCAAAAACGCCCAAAAGAAAATTCATGCTTGTAAAGGCGTTAGGTAAAATAAATCGAGTCTTTTGCAAGTGTCAAATCTCCTATGTGTGAGTAAAGCTAGAAAAAAAACAATGCCCTGCAAAGGGATTTCGCATTGTCAAAGAATTTTATGCAAATAAGAAATCGGCGTATGGGAAAAGTAAAATCCGGGTATGATTCCGGGTGCCGGTGTAAGTCTTAAGGATATGGAATGGGGGAGGAATCCCCCTCGCTTCAACCGGCGAATTTCGCAGAACCTTCACCGGCTTCTTTCAGTCGCCGGGTTCTGCGCGCCGTTTTTCGCTACCCCCTCAAGGGCATAGCTCGCGGCCATCCGGATTCTGAAACCGTCATCGCGAACTTAATTCGGAGGCTGCATGACAAAAAGAGAACATTGCATAACACAGTCATCCTGAACTCGGTTCAGGATCCACGCGATTTTCTCCTTTGGATGCTGACCAGGTGACGGCACACATTTAGAAAGCTTTTTATACAAGCGCGAACTAATCGGTGTGTAAAATAAATTCAGTATAACATTGAGCATCAGGAGAAAACTTACGGTTCATCTTTTACACAACGGATTAGATGCTCGCCTAAACTATTTGTTCCTAGACTTTCAAAACCATTGCCATAACCATTAATATAAAGACGCATATAATATGTTTCAGCCAAACCGGATTCTGTTAATGTAGAAGTCCACCAACTGGTTTCTCCTCTGTCATATTTCCATGCGCTAGTGATATTCCCCCCTCCCCCCGGGAGTGCTGTGAAGCCGCAGATATTTGTTCCCAA
>JAISUZ010000043.1 GCA_031271785.1 Fibrobacter sp.
TGGCTTTCAATTCACTTTTTACTTTTTCCGACCACATTGCTCTATTTTTCATTTTTTATACTCCTAAACGACACTAATTAGTTTGTACTTTTCACACTGTCTGATACAGCTAAAGTTATTTGCAACGCGCCACTCACAGTTCTTTCGCGTGAAAAGCGTAAAGGCGTCCGCAGTTTGCGCATAACATTGAGGCGGTTTTGTGTTCGGGCGGGAACTTTATTGTCGGGCGTGGTGTCCAGAATATTTTCTTTTGTAATCGTATTTTCTTGTTGTATAAAACGAATACGATAAATGCCACGAACAATGGCTTTTTTCTCTTTCCTCATTCCAATTTCCAAAATAGCGGAAAATTGCGTAGTTAGGGCGAAATCGTTAAAAGCAGAATACCCTGTAATATAGCCGATTAGTTTTCCGTCTTTCTGAATTAAATCTTTTACGATTTGGTAAGTATCGGGTGGCAATTCGCCAAATCTGCTTATTTGCAGTTTGTAAAATCTGCCTTTTGATAATTTGCGTAAATAGCCTGTTGCAACAAAATGATTAAGAATTTTGCGGACTGTCTTTGGATTTTCTGCCGTCATAGGGAAATCGGTAACGGTAAAAACATACCCTAATTCAAACTTATCAATTATATTTTTAATTTCGTCTGTCATTTACAATTATTTTTTAGAGAGTTTGTTCCCGCAAAAACTCGCATTTTATTTTTTAATTTTCCTTTCAAAATAAAGTTCGGGCAAAATTATTTTTATTTCTTGTTCATTTTCTTCTCCCTGCCAATAAATAATAAAGTTTACTTTCGCACTCTTCAGTTCATAATCTTTTTGTTTCAGATTATCAATCTTTCCTACAAAATTCTTAGAAAATTTCAATACTAATTCTTCTTTTGAATTTGCACATCCATCTTCTTTTTTACATAAAAGTTCTCCACTTAATAAATTTTTAATTCGATGTTGAACAAATCTAAAGTAACCAAGTTGTACATCTCTATGCGTTAAGTGCATCACAAATTCATTTGGCGGCAAATATGTTTTTTCATCAACAATTCGTTCCAATTCGTCTGTCGAAATATTGTCGAGAAAGGCAGAATTTATGTGAATAGTCAAATTTTGTTTTGCTCTTGTCATAGCAACATACAATTGTCGCTTAACATCGTCAGTTGATGGATTGAATTTTTCGAGCATCAAAAAAACATTGTCAAACTCTTTGCCTTTTGCTTTGTGAATGGTTGAAACAAAAATCGTTTCTCCATTTTCATCAAAAAAATCTTCCAACTTCGATTCTCGAATGAAGACTTCTAAGTCTGTTTTATATTTTATTTTTGGATTAGTCGCTTCAAAATCTTTTATAATATTGTTACATACCTCTAATTTCGTGCTATTTTGAAACTTGTTTTTCAATTCTCGTTTTGCATTGTCCCAAATATCATCACTGATTGTATAAATATCATCCGCCAAATTCAACCGGCTTAAAAAGAACCTTATTTCCAAAAGATTATACAAACTAAAACCGTCATTCGTTTGAATCAACTTGGCTTGTATTTTGTTTTTCAAAAGCAATCCTGTGATTTGCAGGGCTTCGTCATTCGTTCTTGCCAACACACAAGTAGTTCCTGTAAGTCCTGCTGTAAGTATGTCCTGTACAAGTGGAGTAATAAGATTATTGTTTTGATAACGAATCAACTTTATTTTCCCATTGTCGGTTTGTTTGGCAATAATTGGCGTATCTTTTAATCGGTGTTGAATGGTTTTTACAAATTGATTTGAAAAATCTACGAGATTATTTTTACTTCGATAATTTTCGACCAATTCATATTTCGCCGCTTTATTTTCCCGAATAAAATTCTCAAGATGTTGAGAACTTGCTCCTCTAAATTCATAAATATTTTGGTCGTCATCGCCAACGGCAATTACTCTCATTTCTTCGTTTTGTTCCATCAAGGCGGTTATCAGACTAAATTCATCGGAATCCATATCTTGCGCCTCGTCAATTACCAAAACGGTTTTTGTAATTCTGCTCGTTTCAATTTCCCTGTTTTTTATTTTCTCAACTGTCGTTTTCAAAATCACATCGGACTTTTCTAAATTTCCAACTTTACCCAACAAGTCAAAACAGTAAGAATGGAATGTTTTTATTTCAATAAAATTAGCGGCATTTCCAATAAGATTAATCAATCTCTTTTTAAATTCGGTTGCCGCCGCTCGTGAGAATGTAAGCATAAGCAATTGCTCGTGCTTTACATCTTCCATCAAAAGCAATGAAGCCAACTTGTGAACTAAAACTCGTGTTTTCCCACTTCCGGGTCCGGCGGCAACGGCAATATTTTTTGTTTCATTATCTTTTATAATGCTTAATTGCGTGGGCGAAAGTTCGCCGAAAAGTTGCCTAAATTTGACAGGTGTTATGTTGCGTTTTATTTCATTTTGTCGGCTGACATTGAAGTATTTATTGAGAAAAGAACCGTAATTCAACTGAAAATAATCATCAACAAATTGCAACGCCTCTTTGTAATTGCTAATCATTTTTTTAGCATATTCGCCAACAATATGAATTTGTTGTACCTTATTTTCATAGAATTGATTCAGTTTTTGGTAATCGTCATTTTTATATCGTTTTTTATTGTCTTGTTCCAAACGTTCAATTGTCAAGCGATTATAAGTAACAAGAAAACCGCCCTCAATTTTAATTGCTTCAATTCTCGACAAGTAAAAAAGTGTGTCTTCAATATCTTCGATTGAAACTTTTGTCCCAAAACTCATAATCGAATTTTCAAACGTGTTTTTCAATTCGTGAACAGAAAATTCAATCAACACTTCTTCTTTTTCCGCCTCATTTCCCGATATGTTCAACTTGCTTTTTTCGTAAAGAAACTCAACTATGAATTGAGCTAATTCGTGGCGTTTATCCAATTTTTCTTTCAATACTTCTTGTCGATAAAGGCTAATTACAGAGATATTATTTTTTGAATATTCTATAGTTTTCTGCTTAATCCAATTTTTAATCGCCCAAAAATTGAGTATAGTTTTTATCTTTTTTGTTGTAATATTCTCGCAACCTGCTGTTTCTGCATTTTCGTTTAGTTCTTTTAAATGGAACGACTTTTCCTGTTCTTCAAAAAGCGGAAGCAGGAAATTTTCAATTTGGCAAAATTCTTTAACAATATGAAGCGAGCGATTTTTATTTTCGCCTTTTTTGATAAAAGCGGTCAAATCTTTTGCATCTGCCAAAATTTTTTCTTCACGCAAAAGATTGACAATGCCTATCACTTCATCTCTTACAATTCCTAAATGGTCGCTGATATAATCAATTCTCGATTCTGCCGACTCTTCGTTTGAGTGCTTTCTACTTTTGCTTGAAAAAAGTTTCTTGATAATTCGAATTGCTTTTACTTTCTGCTTCTCTTCAAACTTCTCCGAAGCATTGATTTTGTCGATAGCTTCCTGCGCATTTTTGGAAAGAATACTGTCGGCAAAAACTCTCGGCATATTCTGTCCCCGTTTCAAATAACCTGCATCTTCCAAAGCCGCTATAGCGGTGGTTACTCTTGTTTCAATCTCCACAACATTATCGTCCCAACCTGCTTTTCGGGCAATTTCCAAAGCAGAATTTGAAACCGTTGAACGAAATTTTGTTATCTCTTTTATGGCTTTCCAAACCTGCTGAATTTCCTTGATTGAAAGTTTGGTTTGATTCAATAAAACAAAATGTTTATCAAGGTCTTCCTCATTAAACAACACAAAACAATCGGCAACGATACTTTCATCTCGTCCTGCTCTGCCTGCTTCCTGCACATAATTTTCGAGCGAATCGGAAATTTCGTAATGAATTACCAGCCCTACATCTTTTTTATCAACGCCCATTCCAAAAGCCGATGTTGCCACCATTATTGAAACTTCGCCCGAAATAAACGCATTTTGATTAGCAATTTTTTCATCGGTATTCATTTTTCCGTGAAATGATTTTGTATTGAAACCATCTTTTAACAACCGTTCCGCAAGGCGACTTGCTGTTCGAGTTCTCGAAACATACACAATAGTCGGGCAATCTTTTTCTTCTATTAAATCTCTTATTGCCAAATATTTATCATCTTCATTTCCTTTTTCAAAAACCTTATATTGTAGATTTGTTCTTGATGCTTTCGATGTAAATAATTCAAGATTAAGAGAAAGTTTTTCCTTAAAATAGGCGCAAATATCTTCAATTACTTTTTGCTTTGCCGTTGCCGTAAAACAAGAAACAGGAATCCCTTCTTCCAAATTTTTCTTTTCTTGAATGGATTTGATAAAATCGCCGATATACAGATAATCAACCCTAAAATCCTGTCCCCACGACGAAAAACAGTGCGCTTCGTCTATCACAAAACGAACAATTTTTCGTCCCAAAAGCAAGTGTTCAATGGTTCGCGAACGCAACGATTCTGGCGAAATATAGAGAATTGATGCAGAACCATCTTCAACTCTTTCAAATGATTTCGCTCTCTCGATTGGGTCAAGCAAACCATTTATGGTAACGGCTTGCGTAATCTCATTTTTTTCAAGATTATCAACTTGGTCTTTCATCAGCGATTGCAAAGGCGAAATGACAACTGTCAGACCGTTTACATTCTCGCCACTCATCAATGCCGGCACTTGAAAAGTAATAGATTTTCCGCCACCGGTGGGAAAAACGGCAAGTATGGATTTGCTGTCAATAGCCGCTTTAACTGCATTTTCTTGCAATGGTTTTCCGCCATAAGTCCGGTAAGAATCGTAACCGAAAAAATGTTTTAATCCTCTGTTTGCATCTAACGCTTTATTGCAATATGTACAACCTTTTACGCAGGGTTTGTTGCGTAAACGCAACATAATTTGCTCTACTTCGGGATAATTTTTCAATACCCAAGGCGGTGTAATTGAATATATTATTTTATTGTGAATAAAAGAGTTAATCAAAGACAAACAGTAAGCAAGTTCTATCGGATTTTTTGAAATAATTTTCGTCAAATCAGCGTTTTCGCAAATTTCATTTTCAAACTTTTGACGAATAATTTTCTCGATATTAGTAGTTTTGTTATTGAAATCGAAAAAAACAAAGAAACTACGACTTTCTTTTTCTTGTTTATAATCTATGAATCGAAAAAAAGCGCCAAATTCCTTTGTTTCAGCCAACAATAAATAGAAAATGTTTTGAAGTATTTTATCTGTTTGTTTAAAAGCGGTAATTTCGTCATCAAATAATTCCTTTGCCTTAATTGAATCATTCAACGGATTATTTTTTTCTTCCGATTGCAGTTTATCATCTTTTAATAATTTGTGATACGGTCTTGTTGGAAAAAGCAACGGAGAAAGATATAACGTGTCAATAATGTTTGCAGGATTTATTCCTGCTTCATTTATGGCGTTGCCGATGTATTTTATATCGTGGTTTAAAATATTGTGTCCGCAAACAAATTGTGTTCCATTGAGAAATTGCACGAACTCGGCAACGGAGTTTTTGTGAAACGAACTTCCATCATTCTTAATACTTCCAATATCAAGAATCTTTCGACTCTTGGGTTCAATTTCGGTATCTATGAATGTTATTGAGGTCATTTTCTATTCGATGTGAATTTATCTTGCAAAAATACATCTTTTTCTTCGAGTTTTTACCCGTAAAAACTTTTTTCCTCAAGATTTTCTTTTAAGTCGCTTCAAGTCCGTACTGCGGCTTGATTTTCGCGCCAATGGCCACTAACTCCTAAATATACGCAGTTGTGTACGCATATCGTCCGCCAACTGCATTTTGCAAATATAACCTTTTTCACTATTGAATGCTTTTATCATTTATCCCAAAGAGTTGGACCATACTGAATAACACCACCAACAAAGTTTTTCATTTATGCGTCAATACAAACCGTAATGTCTTCGCGAGAGTGCTCCGGTATAGGGTCTGGATGGCCACGGGCCATGCCCCCGCCATGACAAATCCGGCATGGAAGACTTTCTTCATCTGCGCCGCCACTTGGTGGGAGAAATTTTCAGGCCGGAAGCCGCTCCAATTTGTCCCGAAGCATTGGAACCGTGCGGACATTGCGTGAGGCAGGCGGAGGGTGCGCGCTTCGCGCGCAGTGCGCAGCACCGACCGGAGGGTAGCCCGGAGATACGCCGGCCTGGCGCGGTTTTCATGCCGGAGGAATATGACGCGCCGGGGCACGCCCAAAAACAAACTCCTTAAACCGATTCTTTCATGAGGCGTTCTATTTCCGCAATGGTTTTCGGAATGGATGCAGACAAATTCTCACAGCCGTTTTCGGTGATGAGCAAGTCGTCTTCTACGCGAATGCCGACCCATTCTTCAAAGCGGTTTCCGTCGATCTCCGTTTCGAAAAAACCGTAAACGCCCGGTTCGTTCGAAATCAGCATGCCGGCTTTCAGCCCTTCTTCGGCATAAGCGCGCTTGGGGTCGCCTTCGTGCACCTGTTCCCCGATCAGGTGACTCACGCCGTGAGGTTTCAAGTCGTAACAAAGGCGGTAACGGCCGCCGCGGGACTTTATTTTTTCATCGAGTTCACTTTCGATATACTTCCACACCTTGTCGTTTAATTCCTGTATTTTCACGCCGGGCGCTGCCAAACTTTGTACCAAATCCATCGCCCGCAACACGATTTCATAAATCATTTTTTGTAACAAATTAAACTTTCCGGAAACCGGAAGCGTTCTGGAGATATCGCTGTGGAGCGTTTTGCACCGGACTCCGAAATCGAGCAGCACAAGTTCTCCTTCCCGGAGGGCTTCGTCTTTTTTGACGTAATGAAGGCAGCAGGCATTTTTTCCGCCGGCGACAATCGTCGGGAACGCGAGATCGCCGTCACTTTGGGCAAGCATCAAATGATCCAGCTCAAGCCAAAGCAACCGCTCGTTTTTAAAATGTCGCACCTGCGGGAGAATTTTGAGGAATGCCTGTTGGGTCCATTCCTGCGCCGTGCGGGCATGCTTTATGCGGAGTTCATTGAGAATCAAACGTTCTTCAAAGTGAAGCGGTACGAGGGATTTCATTTCCCGGTTCCCGGCAAGCGTCCGAAGTTTGTTTGCAAATACGAGGTGATGATCTTCATGAGATTCAAAATAAAAGCAGTAATAATGCGATACCGGAACCGGTGAAGAAAACAGGTTTTTTAGCTCTTCTTCAAGGTCATCGGACAATTTGATGGTCTGAAATCCGGTTATTTTCCGGATTTCTTCCAGAGAATCGGGGTCGTAACCCAAGCGAAGCCCCGTCCAAAATTCCTGATTCCTGTTTTTTTTCGGGAGCCACAGGATTTCCCGTTCTTCCTGTTTGGAGGCAAACGGGTTCAGCGTTAAAAAACACCCGGGCTGGTTGATCCCCGTTAAAAAAAGAAACGCCGGGTCTTGAATCAAGCGGCACCAGGTGCTGAAAAACAATTCTTCCGAGCCGGGTTCCCGGGGAACACCCGCAATCACACCCCAGGAATCCATTTTTCGAAGCAAACGTTCCCGCCGCCCCCGGTAAATACCGGCCGAAGCGCCGTCTCCGGTAAGGGAAAGAAAGACCTGAGAATAGGATTCGAGGGTGTTTGGGGAGTTCTTCATACCTAAAATTTAGTTTTTTGCACCTTTTTCCTGCGGTTCTATATATATTTTGTCCAGACTGATTTATACCTATTGGAGCTAAGACTCATGTCCCTTTTAAAAAATTGGAAACTTTTACTGGCCTCTTCCGCAGTATTCTTTTTTGCCGCTTGCGCCGGTTCCTCCGGCGGCTCTTCCGGTGGTTCTTCCGCTTCGGGCGGCAGAGCGCCCGCCGAAGAAAAAGTCGATGAGAATCAATTGAAAAAAACCGAACAGGAAGCGATGGCGATCACCGAAGAGAACCATAAGCTCCGCCGGGAAATTTTTGAATCCAAAAATAAACTCGGCATTCCCAACGAACCGCAATCCGGAGAATGAACGAAGAGTTCCGCTATCCTCTCACCGACGACTTAAAAAGGCTTATCGCCGGTGATAACGAAACGGTTTTCCGTATGATGGAAGACCGTTTTCAGATTGAAATCCAAAGCAGACTTCCGGGACTTTTACTGACGCTGAAACAGGGCGGCGATATTCAAGGGGCGCTCCGCTTTTTGGATCAGTTAAAACTTGCCGCCAAAAACGGTACGGCGATCACGGTGCAGTGGCTGGAACAACTTTGGAGCCGGGCAGATTCCGTGATAGAAAGTGCCGCACCCGAAGTGCCTTCGGCTCCCCTGCTCCGGAACCGTTACGGGATCGGCGTATTCCCGAAAACCGAATCTCAAATCGAACTTACGGCGAGCGTTGAAAAGAACGATATTGTTTTTGCAAACGGCCCTGCCGGGACCGGCAAAACGTTTCTCGCGACCGCTCTCGCTGTAGCGAGGCTTGAAAACCGGGAAGTCGAGCGCATTTGCCTGGTTCGACCGGCAGTGGAAGCCGGAGAATCTCTCGGCTTTCTCCCGGGGGACCTTAAAGAAAAAATCGCGCCGTACCTCCGCCCCATTCAAGACAGCCTCGCCGAACTTCTCCCGCCGGAGAAGTTAAAATTTTATCAGGAGACCGGAGCGATTGAAGTGGCGCCCCTCGCTTACATGCGCGGGCGTACGCTCAAGCGTGCTTTTATTATTTTAGATGAAGCGCAAAACACTACGATTTCGCAAATGAAAATGTTCTTAACCCGGCTCGGTCCTTACAGCAAAGCAGTCATTACCGGAGACACCACTCAAGCGGATCTCGCGCCCGGGGAAATTTCCGGATTTTCTCATGCGATCAAGCTTCTTCAAAGAGTGAAAGGAATCGGCGTGGTTCATTTTAATGCAAACGATGTTTTGCGCCATCGCCTGGTTAAAGAAATTATTGCCGCTTATGGAAGTGCCCGTGAAAAATAAAACGATTCAATTTCATCTGATTCTCGGAATCCTCATTACGGCGGTTCTTACGCTGGTGTTGTTCCCCGAGAAAGACATTGCCATTAAGGCGGAAACGCCTCACCTGGGGCAAACAAGTTCGCGAACCATTATCACGCCCATTTCTTTTGAGGTGCCGAAATCCGCTCAGGAAGTGGAAACCGAAAGACAGCGCGCCGCCGATAAAGTGTACGCGGTTTTTGAATTTAACGATGACAGAACCGAAGAGATTTTAAAAAACCTCGATAACTTTCTGAACGAACTTACCCAGTACGGGAATTTACAATACAAGATTTCACACCCTGCCGGCGATTCTTCTATTCGGAACCAAATCGAACAGGCCTCCGTACTTTACCAGACTTTAACCAAGCGCATTTCCATTACCGCCGTTCAGCAATTCAGCCAAAACCCGAAAGCGCGCGATTCCTTAAAGGCGGCTTTCCGGAAGATGCTCGACAACGGCGTATCCAACACGCTGATTGCAAGCACCAACACGAGCGTTCAATTATTCCGCGATAACTACAACGTTCAGGAAGTTCAATTTATCCCTTACAATAAAACGGAAGTTTCTTTTGTGAGCCACGGGGAAGAAAAAATTATCGACGCGAGCCGCATTCAGCCGCGGGAGCGGCGGATCGACGAAACCTTCGCCGGGTTACAGCTTTCATTCTCACAGAACCAGGGGTTGCAAAGCGCGTTTTACGAAGCGCTTTATGTATTCACGGAACCGAACGTATTCTATTTGGAAAAAGAAACCGAAAGCCGCCGGGAACTCGCGAGATCGCAAGTGAATATTTCCAAAGGAATGGTGCCGCGCGGTATGGAAATCGTGAGCCAGGGTTCCATTATCACCAAAGACGTACTGGAACGCCTTGAAGCCATGCAGAATGCGCTTCAGAAGGAAGAGAACAACAAGACTCTCACCTCTCCTTACGGACAAGCAATTATTCAGGCTCTCATCATCGCGATGTTCTTCCTGATTTTTTACTTTATCCGCTCCGAAGTGATTCGTACCCCGAGACAGGTTTGGTCGCTCATTACTTTAGTGATTTTACAGATTATCGGGTTTTGGGTCATCCATCAAGCCATTGCGAGTTTACCGCCGTCATCCGCTTCTTTTTTCGCTCAAGCGGAAATGATCTGGCTTTACCCCGCCGCGCTCTCGCCGATTCTTGCCACCGTTCTTTATAACCGGAAAATCGGTCTTATCTTTGCCGCCTTTTCTTCGGTGTTTCTCGGCACGCTCACCGGTTACGACTTAGCCGTATCTCTCAGCTGGTTTTGTATTTGCTGGGCCGGTATTCCGTTTTTAGGGCAAATCCGTTACCGCGTTCAATTCATTTGGGCGATTCTCACAAGCATAGCCGCGCTCGCCGTTTTGCTTTGCATTTTCCTGCTCCTCAGAAACCGCTTGGAACTCGAAACCTACTACACGACTTTAATTGTGGGCAGCATAAACCTCATTATCTGCTCCGGGCTTTCTTCGGTGCTTTTCATTCATCTCTTTGAACGCATTTTCGGAATCACCACCGACCTCACGCTCATGGAACTTTCCGACTTTAACCGCCCGGCGCTGAAGAGAATTTCGGAACTCGCTCCCGGCACGTTCCATCACAGTATTCAAGTGGCAAACCTCGCGGAAAAAGTGGCGGATGCCGTGGGCGCCAACAGCCTTCTCGTGCGCGTGATGGCGCTCTATCACGATATCGGAAAAACCATGCGCCCCGAGTTCTTTACCGAAAACCAAAAGCAGGGCATTAATCCGCACGAATCGCTCACGCCTGCCCAGTCCGTTAAAATCTTAATGGATCACGTGGAGCAAGGGAAAGCGCTCTCCAAAGAATATAATGTTCCCGAGGTGGTTTCCGCCGCTATTGCCGAACATCACGGCACCGGCATTATGCAGTATTTTTACCGCATGGCAGAGCAGCAGAATCCGGGGCAAGAAATTAACGCCGATGATTTCCGTTACCGCGGGCCCGAACCGCAAAGCAAGGAAAGCGCGATTCTGATGCTTGCCGACAGTATCGAAGCCACGAGCCGCGCGATCCCCGACCCTACGCCCGAAAAACTCGCGGATATGATTCACAAGACCGTGGTAGCGCGTTTGGAAGAACGCCAGCTTGAAAAAAGCAACCTTTCCATTAAAGATTTGAGCGCGCTGGAACAGGCGTTCCTCCACAGTTTGGACGGCACTTATCATACGCGGATCAAATACCCCGATGCGCCGCAAAAATCGCAAAAATTATCTTCAACCACTTGACAACGATGTTTTGGTTTAATACATTTGCACTCACCTTAATGGTGGTAACGTCAGAAGGATAACGATGGTTCATAAGAAAAACATACTTTTGGTTTCCCTCGGAATCTTACTGCTCGTGATCGGATTTTTCTGTTTGGCTCAAGGCCCTGCGGAAAATCCTCTGTCACTGACGATAGCGCCAGTTGTTTTGATGATTGCTTACCTGATTGTAATTCCTGTCGGAATTCTTTGGGGCGGCAAAGATCAAAAAACTAAGGGCGATTAGCTCAGCTGGTTCAGAGCAGCTGCCTTACAAGCAGCGGGTCGGCGGTTCGAATCCGTCATCGCCCATAGGAATTGGGGTGGTAGCTCAATTTGGTTAGAGCACCGGCCTGTCACGCCGGAGGTTGCGAGTTCAAGCCTCGTCTATCCCGTAAAAACACTTCTCGAATGAGAAGTGTTTTTTTATTG
>JAISUZ010000031.1 GCA_031271785.1 Fibrobacter sp.
CTTCGGGTCACGATCCCTGCCCGAAACCGGGTTCTTCGGAAATGAAAATTTCGGGGCAAAGTTGCGGTACAGACAAAGAAAATCTTACATGCCGAATCGAACTTAACTTATGTGCAAAAATCGTTATTGTCATGTTCAAATTCGCCATGAAAACGAATAATGAATAGGACAATACATTTTCCTGTTGTCAATTTATACGGAATTCGTAGGGGCGTAACATTTTACGCCCTTACATTTCATGCCTGAGGAACTCAGCCGCGTGAGGCAGGCGGAGGGTGCACATTGATGCGCAGTGCGCAGCACCGACCGGAGGGTAGCCCGGAGAACAGCCGACCCGCGCAAAGCGCGGGGCACGCCATTAATTAAAACCTTAAGAAAATAAATTCTTGACTTTCCGGATCCAGGTTTCTTCCTGCCTTTCCTCTTTGTCTTTGCGGATATCCGCGAGTTCCTGATAAAGCCTTTTTTCCTGACTGTTCAGATCGCTTGGGATTTCCGTTTTAATATGCACAAAGAGGTTTCCGCGGGGGCCTTTGGAATTGAGGGGAGGGAAGCCCTGTTCCCGGAGCCGGAGGATGCTTTCGGGTTGGGTTCCGGCGGCGATTTTGACGCTGACCTCGCCGCCGTCCAGCGTGGGAACGCGCTGAGCGCCGCCAAGCACGAGTTTGTGAACCGGAATATTGATTTCGCAGTGGATATCCGTACCGTCGCGGGTATAGAAATTGTCTTTCTTTTCGGAGATCAGAACAATCAGGTTTCCGGAAGCGCCGCCGCGCGGGCCGGAATTTCCTTCGCCGCGTAAATTGAGATATTGCCCTTCTGCGATTCCTGCCGGAATTTTAACGGAAATCGTTTCTTCTTCCTGGACGCGCCCTTCGCCGCCGCAATGACGGCAGGGTTTTTCTACGATTTCGCCGGTGCCGCCGCAGCGCGGGCACGGAGACTCGCTCACCATTTGGAAAAATGATTGCGTAACGCGGCGTATGGTGCCGGTTCCGTTACAGTTCGGGCAGGTGATTATATTTTCGCCGCCCTTGCCGTTACATTCGGTACAGGGAACGTAACGTTTGATTTTGATTTTCTTGGTGACGCCTTCCAGAATTTCTTTATAAGAAAGGGTAATGCGCACTTGGAGATCATTTCCGCGCGGTGGGCCCGCGCGGTGCGAGCCTTTTCGGCCTCCGCCTGCACCGCCTCCGAAACCGAACCCGCCGAAAATATCGCCGAACGAACTGAAAATATCTTCAAAGCTGGAGAACCCGGCGCCGCCGAATCCGGCGCCGCCGCCGGGCATGTCATGCCCGAACTGGTTGTACTGAGCGCGTTTCTTTTCGTCGGAGAGCACATCGTAAGCTTCCGCCGCTTCTTTGAATTTTTCTTCGGCTTCCTTATCGCCCGGGTTTTTGTCCGGGTGATATTTGATCGCGAGTTTTTTATAAGCGCGTTTGAGCTCTTCCGCGTTTGCGTCTTTGTTTACTCCAAGTACTTCGTAATAATCTCTTTTGCTTGCCATGCTTGCCTTAATAGATCCCGTATTCAATGAGGAAAGGGGGTTCGAACGAACCCCCGGTGTTTAGGGTGTTTATTTCCTTACTTCTTGTCGTCATCGACCACTTCGTATTCCGCGTCGATCGGACCGTCGTCTTTGTTGCCGGCGCCGGAAGGAGTTTCGGAAGACGGTTCGGCGTGCGGAGCCCCGCCGGCGGGGCCGGCGGCGGAAGAAAGGTCGCTCAGGATTTTTTTCAGTTTATCCATTGCGGCTTTAATTTCATCCTTGTTGGAAGAATCTTTTTTGCTCTTCACATCCTGGATGGCTGCTTCCACCTGGCTCTTGACGTCGGCAGGGAGTTTATCGCCCGCTTCGGTGACGGTTTTTTCCGCCTGGTAAGCCATTTGTTCCGCCTGGTTCTTAAGATCCACGAGCTCGCGCGCTTCTTTATCTTTCGAGGCGTTCACTTCGGCATCTTTCACCATTTTGTTGATCTCTTCTTCGGAAAGTCCGCTGGAAGAGGTGATGCTGATGGATTGTTCCTTTCCGGTTTCCTTATCCTTGGCGCTTACATGCACGATGCCGTTTGCGTCAATGTTAAAGGTCACTTCGATTTGAGGAACGCCGCGCGGTTTGGCCGGAATTCCTTCCAGATTGAACTGTCCGAGAGTGCGGTTGTCGCGGGCAAAGTCACGTTCGCCTTGAAGCACGTGAATGGTAACCGCCGACTGATTGTCTTCTGCGGTAGAGAACACCTGGCTCTTGGTGTGAGGAACCGTGGTATTGCGTTCAATGAGGCGCGTCATCACGCCGCCGAGGGTTTCAATCCCGAGGGAAAGCGGAGTCACGTCCAGGAGAAGCACGTCTTTCACGGCGGAATCACCGGCAAGAACAGCGCCTTGAACGGCCGCGCCGATCGCAACGACTTCATCCGGGTTCACCCCTTTATGAGGTTCTTTTCCGAAGAATTTTTTCACCGCTTCCTGCACTGCCGGAATACGGGTCGAACCGCCCACGAGAATCACTTCGTCGATTTGCGAAATGGTTAACCCGGAGTCGCTCAAGCACTTGCGGCAAGGTTCAATAGAACGTTCCACGAGCGCGGCGGTCAGTTGTTCGAAATTAGCGCGGGTAAGCACTAAGTCCAAATGTTTCGGACCGGTGGCATCGGCGGTAATAAACGGCAAATTGATGTTCGTGCTGGTAGTGGCGGAAAGGTCGATTTTTGCCTTTTCTGCCGCATCTTTCAAGCGCTGAAGCGCCATTTTGTCTTTTTTAAGGTCGATTCCCGGATTGTCTTTCTTGAATTCGCCGTTGATCCAGTCGATAATGACTTCATCGAAGTTATCGCCGCCGAGCATCGTGTCGCCGTTCGTGGCTTTCACGGTGAACATACCGTCGTCAATATCCAGAATGGATATATCGAAAGTTCCGCCGCCGAGGTCATAAACAGCGACTTTTTCGGATTTTTTGGAGTCAAGACCGTAAGCGAGAGCGGCCGCTGTCGGTTCGTTCACAATGCGGAGCACATCCAGCCCGGCAATACGCCCGGCATCTTTGGTGGCTTGACGCTGTGCATCGTTAAAGTAAGCCGGCACGGTAATCACCGCTTGAGTGACGGAGGTGCCCAGGTAATCTTCCGCCACTTTCTTCATGGCCTGGAGAATCATCGCCGAAATTTCGGGCGGTGCGTATTCTTTATCGCCGATTTTCACGCGCACCGGTTCGGAACCGGTTCCGGTGAGGTGGTAAGACATGTGTTTTTCCGCTTCGGTGACTTCACCGGCGGTACGCCCCATAAAGCGTTTAATAGAATAAATGGTTCTTTCCGGATTGGTAATCGCTTGCCGCTTGGCAACGTGACCCACCATGCGTTCGTCATTCTTGCCGAAAGCGACAATAGACGGGGTGGTGCGGAAACCTTCCGCGTTCGCGATCACTACCGGCTTGCCGCCTTCCATAACGGCGACACAGCTGTTGGTAGTTCCGAGGTCAATTCCTATGATTTTTCCCATGATAAAATCTCCTGTAATTTGTTCGTTTTGAATTAAGCAAGAATCATGCCATTATTCAAAATTGTTGTTTTCAGACTAATTTCGCACCTTTTTTCATGGGTGTTTCAACCTGAAACGCGTTATGGTTTCCCCGAAGAGACGATCACTTTCGCTGTCCGGATAATTTTGTTTTTGATACGGTAACCTTTTTGGAACACCTGAATCACATGCTGCTCGGGTACGGTTTCCGACGGCTGCGAAAGGAAAGCTTCCTGGCAGGAGGGGTCGAATTCTTCGCCTTCGGGGTTGATTTGTTCGAGTCCGCAATCGGTCAGTGTTTTTTTCAGTTGTTCATAAATCATGCGCACGCCTTTTTCAAAGGCTTCGGCAGAGGGATTTTTGTTGTCGGCGGCAAAAGCGCGTTCGAAGTTGTCGAGAACATCGGCCAGTTTTTCAAGAAGTTTGGCGTTCGCGGTTTCGATAAGTTCGAGTTGTTCTTTTGCAGTGCGGCGGCGGTAGTTTTCAAATTCCGCCATTAAACGCAGGTTTTTGTCTTTGGCTTCGGCAAGGGCGGCGGTGAGGGTGTCGGTTTCCGAGGGTTTACCGCAGGCGAGTTCTTCGGCTTCGGCGAGAATGGAATCCATTTCGGCGGAGTTTTCCGGCTCGGATTTTTCGGGTTCAAATCCCGGATCTTGTTCTTTTTGGCACATAACTTTAAAGTGTCCTTTAAAATAACGGAGTTTCTTATTCTTTATTTAGCAAAAATTATGCCGGATTTTGGAAAAAATATCGGTAATTTTATAAAAAACCGGTGAAATCTGTTTCAAAATGAAATGAGGGGGTAGCGGAAGACGGCGCGCAGAACCCGGCGACCA
>JAISUZ010000056.1 GCA_031271785.1 Fibrobacter sp.
ACCGATTTTCCTTTTAAGAAGTTTTCTTTTCCGTAAACGATGGCGCTGAGCACTTGATCTTGCCAATCCCGGAGTGCGGAAGGTACGCTGTACCAATAAAGCGGAAATTGCCACACAATCAGGTCGGTTTGGCGGAGTTTTTCCGTTTCTTCGGGCACATTAAAAGCCCCTCCCCCCTCCGTTTTGAGAGCATCCAAATGAAAAATTTTTGCATTCGGGAGGGCTCCGGCAGCTTGAGCTAAAACTTTGTTTGCCTTGGAGTTAGCGATTTGAGGGTGTGCGAGGAGGATTAAAGGCTCGTATTTTTTCATGGACAAAAACTAGCTTTTTTTTGTTTTAAAGACTTGCATGAATTCCTTTTTTAACTATCTTACAATCCATATCTTGTGTAGAAGAACCTCCGAGAGACACAATATATAGTTTTTCGGAAGATTTTCGCACCCATGTTAAAAGAGTGGCTTTGTTTGGGTATAAAGAGGATGAACTTATGATTTTGACCGTAAAAAAGCGCGATGGGCGCGAGATGCCGTTTAATATTGAGAAGATCGCCGCCGCGATCGCCAAAGCTCTCCGCGTTTCCGGAGAGTTGAACGAACGTATTCAGGCAGAAAAACAACAGCTTTCGATTCTTGGGATTTCCGGCGACGACCTTGTGGAAAGAACGGCGCTCGAACTGGCGAGGCAAGTTGCCGAATATCTGGAATCTTCCGGGAATACAAGCCCCGATATCGAAGCGATTCAAGACGCCAACGAACACGTGCTCGGCGAGCAGGGTTTTACCGAAACGGCAAAGCGCTATATTCTTTACCGCGCGGAACGTTCCCGCGTGCGGGAATTGAACTCCCGCTTAATGCGCACCCTCCACGATATTACGTTCAGCGACGCGCAAAAGTCGGATTTGAAACGCGAAAACGCCAATATCGACGGCGATACCGCCATGGGAACCATGCTCAAATACGGTTCCGAAGGCGCGAAGCATTTTTATACCATGTCCATGCTGAAGCCCGAACATTCCGAGGCGCACCAGCGCGGCGACATTCATATTCACGATTTGGATTTCTATTCGCTCACCATGACCTGCTGCCAAATTGATTTGCAGAAGTTGTTCGAAGGCGGTTTTAACACAGGGCACGGGCACCTGCGTGCGCCGCGCGACATCCGGAGTTATGCGGCTCTCGCGGCAATTGCCATTCAGAGTAACCAAAACGATCAGCACGGCGGGCAATCCATTCCGAATTTCGATTACGCCATGGCAGACGGCGTGCGGATTTCTTTCCAAAAGTTTTACCTCTCGAATATGGTGAAAGCGCTTTCGATTCTCACGGGAGAGCCGGAAGGCGATACGGAAACCAAAGTGAAGAAACTCCACAAAGAGTTGAGCCAGCTGGAACTTTTCCCAAGACTCGAACCGGATCCGCGTTTTTTTGAAGCGGAAGCTAAAGAACTTTCCAAACTTTTCGATTCGAAAATCGTAAAGCAAGCGCAGGAATTCGCACAAAAGCAAGCGGAGAAAGAAACCGACAAAGCGACGTTCCAAGCCATGGAAGCGTTTGTACACAACTTAAACAGCATGCATAGCCGCGCCGGCGCGCAAACGCCGTTTTCGAGCATCAACTACGGCATGAGCACCTCGCCGGAATCGCGGATGGTCATGAAAAACCTGCTTCTCACCACAGAAGAAGGGCTCGGCGGCGGCGAAACCGCGATATTCCCCATTCAGATTTTCAGAATCAAAGAAGGCGTGAACCTGAATCCGGGCGACCCGAACTACGACTTGTTCCAGCTTGCCTGCCGCGTAAGCGCCAAGCGGTTGTTCCCGAATTTCAGTTTTCAGGACGCGCCGTTTAATTTACAGTATTACAAACCCGGAAAACCGGAAACGGAAATCGCTTACATGGGCTGCCGTACCCGCGTGATCGGCAACGCTTACGACCCGACCCGCGAAACCACATTCGGCCGCGGCAACCTGAGTTTCACATCCATCAACCTCCCGCGCATCGCCGTCAAACTCAAAGGGAGTCAGGATTTATTCTTCAAGGAACTCGACCGGATTCTCGCGATGGTGAGCGATCAGCTGATGGAGCGCTTTGAAATTCAAGCGCGGAAAAAAGTAAAGAACTTCCCTTTCCTGATGGGGCAAGGCGTTTGGCTCGATTCCGAAACACTCGGCTGGGAAGACGAAATCCGCGAAATAATCAAACACGGTACTCTCTCTATCGGCTTTATCGGGCTTGCGGAAACGCTCGTTTCCCTTACCGGAAAACACCACGGCGAATCCGAAGAAGCACAGGAACTCGGTTTGAAAATTGTTAGCCACATGCGGGAATTCTGCGAAAACGAAACGAAACGCCGCGGCTTGAATTTCTCGCTCCTCGCCACTCCGGCAGAAGGGCTTTCCGGCAGATTTGTGCGCCTCGACCGTAAAACATTCGGCTCCATTCACGGCATCACCGACAGAGATTATTACACCAACTCGTTCCATCTTCCGGTGCATTTCAAAACCAAAGCCATGCACAAAATCAAAACGGAAGCGCCTTACCACGAACTCACAAACGCCGGGCACATCAGTTACATTGAACTCGACGGCAACCCGGAACACAATTTGGAAGCGTTTGAAAAAGTGGTGCGCGCCATGCACCATGCGGGAATCGGTTACGGCTCCATCAACCACCCGGTGGACCGCCACCCGGAATGCGGCTACACAGGCATTATCGGCGACGAATGCCCGAAATGCAGAAAGAAAGAATCCGAAGGCGCGCGGTTTGAGCGCATCCGGAGAATCACCGGTTACCTTGTTGGTACTCTTGACCGCTTTAACGACGCGAAAAAAGCGGAAGTGAAAGACCGCGTAAAGCACGGCGTTTAGGGTATTTCCAATGACCGCCGGGATATCCGAACAGCGTTTGCGCATCGCGGGAATTATTCCGGAATCGATTGTGGATGGCCCCGGAATACGCCTGACGGTTTTTGTGCAAGGTTGTCCGCACCGCTGCCCGCATTGCCACAACCCGGAAACGCACAACCCCGAAGGCGGTTACTTTATTACTTTATCCGAAATTCTCGAAATGATCGAAGAAAATCCGATATTGGACGGCGTCACGTTTTCCGGCGGCGAACCTTTTATGCACGCAAAAACCTTGACGCCGCTCGCCCGGGAAATCAAAAAACGCGGGTATCACCTCACGATTTATTCCGGCTACACTTACGAACAAATTCTCAAAAAAGCGGAGATTGAACCGGCTTTTTCAGAATTGCTTTCTTTCGCCGATTTGCTGGTGGACGGCCCGTTCCTCTTTGAAAAAAGAACGCTCGACGCGCGCTTTAAAGGCTCCGAAAACCAGCGGCTGATCGATGTTCCCAAAACGCTTGCCTCGGGAAACGTGGTTCTCGCTTACTAAATCAAGTTCCTGCTAAAAGTTTTAAAGGGGGAGCCTCCCCCTCGCTTCAACCCGGGATCATCGCGGTTTCTTGTTCGGATTCCTTCGGTCGCCGGAAACCGCGCCCGGTTTTACGCTCCCCCCGGTTATCAGGTATGAAATTCCCGGGATAACACACAGGAATGTGCTTAGTCCTTGACGCAGCGCACAGCATAAGCCTTTTCTGTCTTGTGACCTTGGTGGAGCCCGTTGGTAAACAAATCAATTAGTAGCCAATAGTGCGCATAATCGCTATTGTACTCCGTAGCACTCCACCAAAAACCGCATCGGCCGACATCTTCGTACCAACTGCTACGACCGAAAGAGTCGCGGTTGCCACCCGGCAAAGCATTGAATCCGTAATCATCGGCACCATTCCATCCCGTTTTTGATTTTAATTGAGCGCCGGCTATATCCCCCAGTACATTCCCTTCTTCATTGTTTGGCAAATGCCAGCCCATAGGGCAGGCAGTCATAGCCGCTTCCCAGCCATAAAGCCGGCCGTAAGTTTCACAATTACTTGGATTATCATCATAACACCAACTGCCGCTTGCTGTGGCATAGTTCAAATTCTCAGCCATCCAGGTTTGAGTACCGATGGTTACCCACTTGTAAACTTTATTGTCGCGGGAATCACAAAACTCTTTCGCCGGAATATAACCGGTATCGCCGCATTTCGGTAAAGCGACATCGTCTATGCAAATTTGTACGGACGGATTATATTCCATGCCGTCACATTTACTGTAAACCAGTCCTTCATAGCAAAATTTGGTGTTCGGGTTCCATATCATTCCGGTACACTCCTGAAGTACTTGTGACGAACTGCTGATTTCAGGTGCTTCAGAGGAACCGGATACTTCTGCGCTTGAACTCGAACTTTTCGGCGTTGTACTGCTCGAAGATGCTGCGGCAGAAGAAGAGGATTTTTCCTGTGAACGGCTTAGCGAATCTTTTGATTCCGTTACCGAGCTGCCGGAGGATTTGATCCCGCTTGAACTGCTTGAGTCATCGGCTTCAATGGAACTGCTGCTCAATTCAATATCACCGCCGCCTGTACCGCTGTCGCTGCAGGCAAAAAGGAAAATTACCAATACTGCCGAATCTAACAGTACCGCCATTCTTTTAAGGAAAAAATTCACCATAAACTCCCCTCAGGTGAAAGATTTGAAATCAGAACTCAATCGTTTTTGATTGCTTTAGGTTTCAAAATATAACCTAATCTTGCCGGATTTGCAATATACAGGTTTCAATTTAATTGAAATGCGGTCGGAGACCCCGCATCCAGTACGGGGTGACTGAGTTTTCCATTTATGCATTGATACAGACCGCGCTTGTATACAATGTCATCGCGAATGCAGAACGCGTGTGGCCATCCGGTAAGGGATAAAACCGGGTCGAAAATATTCGACCCGATACGCGTGAGGGATCGTGACCCGAAGGGCGGAGACGCGCGGCTCCGTTGCACTTGGCGATTTTCGCCTTAGTGCAATAGTGCCCGACCCGGCGCTTTATAGCGGATGCTGATGCGCCGGGGCACGCCAAAATAAGAAAAGGCTACCGCAGTAGGGAGAACCGCAGTAGCCCTTTGTAGTTGACATCCGGAGAGGGGACTCCGGACATCGGGTAGGAATGTCGTTAGTAAATTTCGCCGCGGTTCATTTCTTCGCGAAGAAGTGTGGGCACGCGGTAATCTACCGAGGAGTCGTCTTCCCGGCGGAAGCGGGTTTCGCCGGTTTCCGTTTCTTTTTTGTTGAGGTTGCGGAAGATGGACGGGACGTCGTAATCTACGGCGCTGTCGATTTCACCGGCCGGAGCCATTTCGGCTTGGGCTTTCGCGCTCATCGCTGCCGGGCGAGCAAAGACGTCTTCTTCCACATACGGTTTTCTGACGTCCAGGCCGGGGTTTTGATAAGGGGTGAAGCCTTTCGCGAGGTCGGCGAAATGAACGGTCGAGCCCTGCTGCGTTTGCGGTTCGGGCGCGGGAGCGGCCGCCGGCGCGGAGGTGGTTGCCGGAACCGGCGCTGCTGCAGAGTATCCGGGCATCGCGGTAATTCTTTCCGGGGCATCGCCGAATCCGGTGGCGATGACCGTAATGGATACCTGGTCGCCGAGTTCCGGAATGGTGATGTCTCCGAAAATGATGTTCGGGTCGTTGGCTTCGCCGACGGATTCATAAATGAAATCCATCGCGGCGGAACATTCGTGCATGGTGAAGTTTTCACCGTGAGAGATGTTCACGAGTACGCCGGTAGCGCCGGAGATGCTCACATCGTGAAGCAGCGGGCAGTTGATCGCGTTTTCGGCAGCGCGGATCGCGCGGTCTTCGCCTTCGGCGATACCGGTTCCCATGAGGGCGTCTCCGCCGTTTGTCATGATGGTGCGGATATCGGCAAAGTCCACGTGAATGTTTCCGTGACGGAGGAAGATGTCGCAAACGGCGCGCACGGCGTTGCCGAGTACTTCATCTACCAATCCGAACGCCTGTTCTATGGTGGTGCCGGCGTCGATGACTTTTTCTACGCGCTGGTTGTCGATCACGATAATAGTGTCGGCGGCTTCGCGGAGCGTGTTCGCTCCGTTTTTCGCGTGACGCTTTCTCACGGGACCTTCCCAGCGGAAAGGCATGGAGACAACCGCCACAGTTAAAATATCGAGTTCGCGCGCAATTTCTGCTACTACGGGAGCCGCGCCCGTTCCGGTGCCGCCGCCCATACCGGCCGTGATAAACACGAGGTCGGCGCCTTTCAGCATTTCCGATACGCGTTCCCGGTCTTCGAGAATGGCTTCGCGCCCGACGTTCGGTTTTGCGCCCGCGCCGAGAGATTTGGTGGTTTTTTGACCGATGGAGATTTTCTCATCGGCCTTGCTGTTTTCCAAAGCGAGGGCATCGGTATTGACGGCAATAAATTCCACGCCGGGAATATCCATCTTTACCATACGGTTCACCGCGTTTCCGCCGGCACCGCCTACGCCTACAACTTTGATCCGGGCATTCTTTGCGATATTTTCGCAAGGAATGATCCTCGGGATGCTGATTCGTTCGTTGTTTTCATTCATGTGTTGTTCTCCCTAGATGAATTAAAAAATGTTTTTTAAGAAACCGAGCGCTTTGCGGAATGCCGATTTGGCAAAGTTCGGCACTTTATCACGCGCGGACGGTTTATAATGTTTTGCGCCGTAATTCAATAACCCGACGCCGGTGGAATAAGAAGGCATGGCTATGGATTCGCCGAGTCCCATGGATTTTTGCGGAGTGCCTCGGCGCACCGGCGCATTGAATACTTTTTCGGCCAGTTCGACAAGGCCTTCGATGGAGCTGCCGCCGCCCGTAAGCACAAACCCGGCGCCGATGACTTTGTTCAGCTTTTTGCGCTCGATGTCTTCCGAGATCAGGTTGAAAATTTCTTTCATGCGTTCGTTGATAATTCTCGCGAGAATTTCTCTTTTATGCGGCGTTTCTTCGCGGCCGCCCACGCCCGGCACCGGCACCATTTCTTCTTCCAGTAAATTGGAGAACATGACCGTTCCGTATTTTTTCTTGATTTCTTCGGCGCGGTCTTTGGGCGTTTTGAAATAAATCGCAATGTCGTTCGTGACGTTGTTGCCGGCGAAATTCAATGAGACCGTATAGCAAACCACATCGCCCTGGAAAATAATAACGTCGGTGGATTCGGCGCCGATGTCGATTACGGCTACGCCGAGTTCCTTTTCGTCTTCAAGGAGAATGGCAAACGCAGAAGCGAGCGGTTCCAGCACCATGGATACAATGTGAAGCCCGACGCGTTCCACCGATTTGCGAATGTTGGCGAGCGCTCCTGCTTTGGCGGTGACGAGCTGCACTTCGGCGGTGAGCCGCATGCCGCTCATGCCGATCGGGTTTTTAATTCCCCCCTGTTCGTCCACGGTGAAGTTTCCGACAAGGCAATGAATGATTTCCTGATCCGCGCTGATCTGAATGGATTTGGCCTGTTCTACGGCGAGTTCGATATCCTGTTCGGTGACTTCGTTTCCGGAACGCAGCAGAGAGACGGTTCCTCTGCCCGCAATGGAGCGAATATGGTTTCCGGAAATACCGACATACACATCGCATACGTCGATTCCCGTTAAGTTTTCCGCCTGCCGGATCGAAAGCTCCAGGCAATTCACGATCGCTTCCAGTTCGTTCGCTTCGCCTTTTTTCAATTCATTGGAAGCAAAGCCCAAAACGCGTACTTGTTCGTGGTCTTCAATCTGCCCGATGAAAACTCCGATTTTGGAGTTGCCGATATCCAAACCGACAACGATCCGGTCTTTATTGATTTGGTTTATTTCATCCATCGTTATGCCTCTTTTCAAATGGCTTCGTGTAAGCAAACCCCGGGAATCTCATATCGATAACGGATACGTCCGCAAGTTCTTCCGAAAGCCCTTCGGTAAGTTTTCTGTAATTTTCAAGCATTTCCGCGCCCGGGTTTCCCGGCGGGAACAAAGTTTTGTAATCCGTGTCGCGGTAAATCACTTCGATTCCCGAAAGTACCCGGTCGGAAACCACCTGTGAAATTTCCCGGTAATGCGCGGGATCAAGGGTTTTAAGCCCGGCAAGAAATTCCGCAATACTTTTGAGTTCCGTTTCCGGCGCGCTCACCACCGGGAGCTGATACGCCGAACTGATCGACATCGGCATTACCGTTGCTTTTTCGGAATAGACTTTCCAGCCGTCTCCGGAGAGCCGCGTGAAAAGCGGACCGGATTCCGTAACCGAAATCACAAGGGTATATGGGAACGATTCTTTCACTTCCGCTTTTTGAATCAATGGGAGTTTCGAGAGCCGCGAGGTAATCGAATCCGTTTGAATTGCAGACATGGGCATGCCGAGTTCTACGCCGGAAGCATTTACAATGTCGTCCCAAATAAGCATTTGATTGCCGCTGATTTCAATTTTTTTCAAATTCCGGAGTTCGGAGGGGCTCCAGTGGCGCAGTTCGTAAAGCCACGGACGCGCGAGCCAGGCGAGCGCGCCGACCACCACAAGAATGAGTAAAACTTTCCAGCCGACATTACGGAACAGACGAATACCGGCGCCGAGAGATTCCTTGCGTCTCTTTTGGCGGCGTTCCTTTTTCTGCGAAGCGTTATAGCCTTGACGCTTCCGGATTTTCGTCGTATCGCGGTTCATTTTTAAGCGAGCGCCTCCGTTAACGGTTTTCCCAGATTGGAAATATTGCCGGCGCCCATCAGCACCACCACATCTCCTTCTTTTAATTCTTTTTTCAAAATCGGAATCGCATTTTCTTTGGCGCCGATAAAGCGTGCGTCACGGTGACCGCGTTCCTGCGCATTTTTCACAATCAAGTCGCCGGTGATTCCCGGAATCGGTTCTTCGCGCGCCGGGTAAATGTCGCAGCCGAGGAAAATATCGCAGTTCAAAAACGCCGCGCCGAAAGCCTCGTATTGATCGCGCGTGCGGGTAAAGAGATGCGGTTGGAAAACAACGATCACCCGCTTTCCCGGGAACGTGTCGCGCAGGCCCTGTAAGGTTGCCGCGGCTTCCGTCGGGTGATGCGCGTAATCGTCATACACGGAAATCCCGCGCACGTTACCGACAAGTTCCAAACGGCGTTTCACGCCCGAAAAGTTTGCAAGCGCGCTGCGAATAATGGCGAGAGAGATATTTTCTTCCATCGAAAGCGCAATCGCCGCCGTAGCATTCAAGGCGTTGTGTTTTCCCGGAATGCGGAGCGTAAATTCGCCGAGAGATTTTTCATTTTTTAAGACTTCAAATACGGAACCGCCGCCCGCATGCGCGCGGAAATTTTCAATCCGGTACATCGCCTGAGGGCTGAAACCGTAAGTTACTACCGGCTTCCGCAAACGCGAGAGTATGGACTGTATATTCAAATCATCGATGCAAACAATCACTTGTCCGTAAAACGGCACTTTGTTTGCAAACTCCACAAACGCATTTTTAATTTCATCCAGATTCCCGTAGGTATCCAAATGATCGGTGTCGATGTTTGTGATGATTGCCGAACTCGGCATCATCGAAAGGAAACTGCGGTCGAACTCGTCGCTTTCCGCCACCAAATAACGGCCGCGCCCGACTTTAGCGCCGCTCCCTTTGCCTTTCACAATACCGCCGACAATCACGGTCGGATCTTCTTCGGCGGCTTCCCAAATCTCGCCGACCATCGAAGTGGTGGTGGTTTTCCCATGCGTTCCGGCTACGGCGAGCGTGTATTTGAGGCGCATCAGTTCCCCAAGCATTTCCGCGCGGCGGATCACCGGGATTCGTTTTGTTTTCGCTTCTACAATTTCGGGATTATCCATGTGAACCGCCGAAGAATACACGAGCAAATCGGCGCCTTCCACATTTTTTGCCTCATGAGTCGAATCGACACGAATTCCGAGGCCGCGGAGATAGCGGATCACCGGACCGTCTCCCGTATCGGAACCGGTGACCCAAAAACCGTTTTCATGCAAAACTTCGGCAATCCCGGACATACCGGCGCCGCCGATACCCACCATATGGAGTCTTTGAATTCGATTGCTGGGGATCACTTGCATTACTCGCACTCCGCTTGAATGATGATTTTGGCGATCCGGTCGGCGGCATCGGGCATGCCGAGTTTTTCAGCCGCAGCCGCCATTTTCGAGAGCTGATCGCCGCCGGCAAACAACGTTTCTACTTTGTTCCATAAATCGTTCGGATCGGAATCAAGTTCCACGAGGCACGCGCCGGCTTCTTCAACGGCTCTCGCGTTATGTTCCTGATGGTTTGCCGTCGCGTAAGGGTAAGGGAAAAGAATGGAGGGTTTTCCCATGGCAAGAATTTCCGCGAGCGTCGAAGCGCCCGCCCGGCTGATGATCAGATCGGCGTAAGCCATGTAAGCATAAATATCGTTCAGGAACCCTTTGATGAATATATTCTTCTGTTCGGGAACCCGCGAAACAATGTCATCGTAATTTTTTGCGCCGACTTGCCAAACCACGTTAATATCGTCCCTGGCCACAATGCGGTCAAGAGAGGCTTCGATTTTCACGTTGATGCCCTGCGCACCTTGAGAACCGCCCACCACAAGCACATTCTTTTTTCCTTCCGAAAATTCCGGAGGACATACGAGTTTTGATTTTTCGGGAAGGGTGCGCACCGGGTTTCCGAGAATAGTTACCCGGTTATCTTTGAAGAACGAGGCGGCTTCTTTGGAAGTCACAAATACGTGCTTCGCGTAACGCGCGCCGATTTTATTGGCGATCCCCGCCACCGCATTTTGCTCTTGCAGGTAAATCGGGATTTTCTTCCCGGCGGCGGCATAAACCACCGGGAGCGAGACATAGCCGCCCGTGGCGATGACTACATCGGGTTTTACTTTATTCAAAACCTCTTTTGCCGAATGAATCGACTTCATTAATTTGTAAGGCAAAGACAAATTATTGAGGAAACTCCCGCGGTGAAGCGGAACCGCCGAAATCAATTCGTAATCCCAATGAGGAGAAACCAAACGCTGTTCCATGGAATCGGCGCGCCCGGCAAAGACAATGTGTTCGATACCCTGTTTTTTCAAACCGTCGGCAATCGCGAGCGCCGGGAAAACATGCCCGCCGGTACCGCCGCAAACGATTAAAAACTTTCTCTGTTTCATACATACCTCGTTTCGTCCAGAGGAATTTCTTTAATGCCCTCTCCGGAATCCGGCAGGGAAATATTGAGTAAAACGCCTACAAAAAAGAGCGTGACAATAAGGTTCGTACCGCCGAAACTCAGGAACGGCAAAGGCTGCCCTGTGGTCGGCATCAGTCCCGTACAAACGCAAATGTGAAACACCGCATTCAGGCAAATCGCCGCGGTCAAACCTACCGCGAGGTTCGCCGCAAATCGCGATTTCGCTTTTTTCGCAATACTGAGTCCGCGGTAAGAAATAAACGCGAACGCGAGAATTGCAATGCCTGTCCCTACAAAGCCGAATTCTTCGCCGAGAACGGAGAACGCCGCATCTTTATAAGATTCCGGAATAAATCCGAGTTTCTGCGTGCCTTGCCCCACCCCTTTTCCGAGAGCGCCGCCGTTACCGAGGCTAATCAAAGACTGCATCAACTGATAACTTTCTTTGGCGGCATATTTTTCGGGATCCAAAAACGCTTTCACGCGTTCGGCGCGGTAACCTTCGGAAACCGCAAGATACACCATCATGGGCACCAGAAAAAGAATCGGAATGATGAGGTGCTTGAGTCTCGCGCCCGCCACAAAAAGCATCATAAATGAAGTGGTGAGAATCATCAGCACCATGGAAAAATTCGGCTGAAGCAGCAACAGCACCGAGACAATCGCCACAAGGCACATGGGAGCGACAAACCCGACTTTGAAATCCTTAATCTGGGAACCCGCTTGCGAAAGTTTCACCGCAAAAAGCACAATCACTGCAAACTTCATCAATTCGGAAGGCTGAATCCTTACGCCGCCGAGAGAAAGCCAGCGCGCCGCGCCTTTCACGCTTTCGCCCTGGAAAAGAACCGCCACCAGTAAAAAACAGCAAACCCAAAACATCACTCTCGCGAGTTTATACCACAACTGATGATTCAGCATAAGCCCTAAAACGAGCGCACCGATTCCGGCTACCACTTTACCGAAATGCGACCATACAAAGTAACTCCCCGAAAAACCTTTCTGCAAAGCGATATGAGAGCTTCCCGTGTAAACCACAATAAGCCCAAGCATCAAAAGCACGAACACCGAGAGCAGCAGCACACGGTCAAACTTTCCGACACTTTGCAAATACCGACCCATTTATTCTCCTAATACCGGTTCTTGTTTTAAAAGGAAATCCAATACCTGTTCGAGCTTCATTCCGCGGGAGCCCTTAATCAAAATCAAATCGCCGCGGGAAACATGATCTTGCAAAAACTCATTCACTTCCGCCACGGTTTTAAAGTAAAGCGCTTTGTCTGCGGAAAGTCCGCCGGCACGCGCGCCTTTCTGAAATTCTTCCGCGTCGTTCCCTACCGCAAGCAGCATATCGAAATTCATTTCCGGTACAAGCCGCCCGATTTCATAATGGAGTTTCTTGCTGTCTTTTCCGAGTTCGAGCATATCGCCGAGAATCGCTATCCGGCGGGAACCGTTTTCAATATTTCCGATAGTTTCAAGCGCCATTTTGGTAGAGGAAGGATTCGCGTTATAGCAATCCGCCACAATTTGGAAACCTTTTCCGCGGCGGACTTCCATACGCATATTCGAAGCGCGGAATTTTTTCAGCGCAAGCGCAATCTCCGATTTCGGAATCTTAAAGGAAACGCCGACGGCAATCGCCGCAAGAGCATTATAAAGATTATGGAGTCCCGGAACGGATAACTCAAACTTGGTTCTCCCCATGGTAAAATGCGCGCAGGCGTTTTCATCCCATTTGAGATTTTCCGGTTTGAACATACCGCGGCGCACCCCGAAAGTCATTACGCGATAATTTTTAGTGGAACGTACCTTGCAAAGCCGCGGATCATCGGCGTTGAGAATCAAAAGACCGCCGCTCCGGAGCCCCGCCGTAATGGAAAGTTTTTCCTTAAACACATTATCGAGAGTACCGAGCCGTTCCAAATGGCTCGCGCCGATATTCGTGATCACCGCCACATCGGGCTCCGTCGCGAGAGAAAGCGGGCGAATTTCGTTCGGACCGCTCGTACCCATTTCAATGATCGCCGCTTCGTGAGAATGCTTCAACTGAAAAAGCGTTACCGGAACCCCGATGTGATTGTTTAAATTCCCGCCGGTCGCATGGGTATTAAACTTTCTCGAAAGCACCGCCTTAATCATATCCTTGGTGGTCGTTTTACCGTTGCTTCCGGTGATCGCCACTTTTTTCAACTTAAAGCGCCTTTGATAACCCTTCGCGAGTTTCAAAAGAGCTTCCGCCGTATCGCTCACGGGAAGGTAGGCTTCGAGGGCGAGATGTTCCACTTGATCGGAATTGATAACACTCATAAGAGCTCCTTCTTTCATCACTTGGGGCGCAAATTCATGCGCGTCAAAACGAGTTCCTTTAATCGCAAAAAACACGGTTCCGGCCGCCGCTTCACGGGAATCCAAACAAAGGCGTACCTTCTTCTTCAAATTTTTAGAAGACACGCCCACCGGTTCGCTTTCGAGAATCCGGCACATTTCTTCGAGAGTTAAATCCAGCTTCAGCATTTTTTCATTTCCCGTAAAACAATTTCGCGGTCATCGAAATGGTGTTTCTCCGTTCCGATGATTTGATAATTTTCATGACCTTTCCCGGCAACCACCAGCAAATCACCGCTGCCGAGATTCCGGCAGGTAAGCGCAATCGCATTTTCGCGGTTCGGTTCCACACGGAACTTCCTTGAGTGCATTCCCGAAAGAATATCCCGGATAATCGCTTCCGGATCTTCCGTTCTCGGGTTATCGGAAGTCACCCAGACTTCATCGGCAAGCTTCTCGGCGACCGCCCCCATTAAGGGGCGTTTGGTTTTATCGCGGTCTCCGCCGCACCCGAATACCACGGCGAGCTTTCCGGAACAAATTTCCCGCGCTGTCGCAAGCACGCGTTCAAGTGCATCCGGCGTGTGAGCGTAATCCACCACCACCCGGCGCGAATCCTGATTCCACACCATTTGAAAACGTCCGGGCACTTGAATCGTGCGGAATACATCGCGAACCGCGGTTTCGGATAAATAAAGTTCATTCGCCCAGGCAAGTACCGTGAGCGCGTTCTCTACATTGAAACTACCGTGAAGGGAAACGTCAAAAGGCGTTTCGGAAACTCTCGCCACCTTCATCGAAAATCCGTCCGCCGTGTCTTTCACAAACTCCGGTACAAAATCCGCTTTCCCCGAAGTCGCCACACTCACTTTCCGCGCGGTAATTTCATCGAATAATTTACGGCCGTAAGCATTGCCCACATGAATCACCGCAAGCCCCTCAGCCGAAAGATAACGCGTGAACAAAAGTTTCTTGGCTTCAAAATAGGCTTCCATCGTCCCGTGATAATCCAAATGATCCTGCGTCAAATTCGTGAAAAGCGCGCTGTCAAAAGAAACGCCCGCCACGCGCGCCTGATCCAGCGCATGAGAAGAAACTTCCATCACCAAATCGGAACAACCCGCGTCCGAAGCTTTGCGGGCAAAAGCATAAAGTTCAAGCAAACCCGGCGTGGTAAGGGAAGATTCCACAAAGCTATCGCCGATGCGTTTACAGATCGTCCCTAAAAGAGCGGTTTTCCGCCCGGCAGCCGAAAGCATCGCCGCCATTAAAAATGAAATCGTCGTTTTCCCGTTGGTACCCGTAACGCCATGCACTTTCAGCCCGGCAAACGGATTCTTGAAAAACCATTTTGCCGCCGCGAGGCGCGCTTCCCGAATATCTGGAACCTGAATCCACCGGGAGGCATCCACTCCCGCGGGAACCGAATTTTCACTCACCACTGCAAGCGCGCCTTTTTCAAGAGCGGTTTTAGCGTAGGTTTCAAATGCCGGCGCCGGAAACGCAAAGAACAAATCACCGGCCTGAACCCGGCGCGAATCATCGCTGAGTCCTGTGATTTTCAGTTCCCGTAAAAGCGCTTCCGTCAACATTTTTACACCTGTTCCTTCAAAACCAAACGGCAGTTCATCCCTTTCGTGAGCGGAGTATCGGGGTCCGGAAATTGTTCCGTCACGCGCCCCTTTCCGGAAAAAGAAACATTCACTCTCGAATTTTTCATAAGCTCCAAAGCATCTTTCAGCGCAAGGCCTTTTAAATCGGGCATCTGCTGATTTTCCACGTGCCCGATGGTCAAAATCAAACCGGAATCGCCGAAAAAATCTTTCTTCTGGGCAATCACTTGAGAACCCGTTCCTTCAAAGCGCACGCCGCAATTTTCGGAAAGCGCGAGGCGTTCCGCCGCAGTTTTGGAAAGCCCGATAAAATCCGTTTTGCAATTTTCCTGAAGACTCACCTGCGCCATGTTATAAGGGAGCGGAGAAAGCGCCGGATGATAATAAATATCTTCCATAATTTTCCGGAACACAGGCCCCGCCGTAAGCCCGCCCACCGTCGCCTTTTCGGTCGGCTCATCAATCAAAACCATACAGACATAGCGCGGATCGCTTGCAGGCACAAGCCCGATAAAAGAAGCAATTTGCCGCGAACGGTCATACCGTTTCAGTTTGGTATCATACTTTTCCGCCGTTCCGGTTTTCCCGCCGAAATCCACATGAGGCAATTTTTTGGAAATCACACTTTTTCCCGTGCCGTCCACCACCACCTTGCGGAGCATTTCCCGCACGGAAGCGGCCGTCTCTTCGGAAATCACACGGCGTACTTCCACAGGCTCTTTGCTCTTCAAAACATTGCCGTCACTATCTCTCCATTCCTTAATAATAGTGGGCTGCATCAGTTTACCGCCGTTCGCAACCGCCGCAAAGGACATCACCATCTGCAGCGGGTTTGCCATAATCTCATGCCCGAACCCCATCGTCTTCAGCGTGCGCCCGCTCCAGGAATGCACTTCCTTCAAAAGTCCCGATTCCTCTCCGGGAAGTTCCACAAACGATTTGGAACCAAACCCGAAATTGCGCGCATAGCGGTAAAAAACTTCGGCCCCTATTTTATCGGCAATTTTTGCAAACACGATATTGGAAGAATAAGTCATGGCCTCGGTAATATTCATATCGCCGTGATCTTTCGTATCGCGGATCACATCGCCGTTCGGGAGCGTCCACCGCCCGCTTTCCCCGGCAAATACTTCATTCAAATTCACCGCATTCTCGTTAAGCGCCGCCGAAGCCGTGATAATCTTAAAAATCGAACCCGGCTCAAACGAAAGCGACACCAAATCGTTTCTGTTCGCCCGCTGTCTCCCGCTGGAATTTTGATTCGGATCATAAGTCGGGTAACTCGCCATGGCGAGAATCTCTCCCGTATGCGGATCCAAAATCACCGCGCTCCCGCTGAGCGCCCTGTAAGTCTCCACGCCGTTTTTCAGCGCGTTCTCCACAATGCCCTGCATCTCGCTATCAAGCGTCAAAACCAGATTTTTCCCGGGAACCGGGCGCACTCCGTCGCGGTCCATACCGGGAATAATACGGCGCTTCACATCGCGCACCCGCTGCCGCCAACCGGGAATCCCCCGGAGTTCCTCATCGTGAAAATATTCGAGCCCCATCAGGCCCTGCCCGTCGCGCCCCACCTGACCGATAATCTGCGAAGCGAGCGCGCCTTGCGGAAACAACCGCCGCGTCTCCGCATAACCATTCACCATATCCTGAACGTTATCGGCAAGTACCGTGCCCCGGCGATCCAAAATTTTACCGCGTTCCGCTTTCCACAACACCTGATCCTGCGATTGATTACTCGCCACCGCGCGGTATTTTTCCCCTTGCAGCACCTGAATCTGGAATGTCCGGAAAAAGAGAACCGCCCAAATCCCTACCGCGAGGAGCAACAGCCAGGAAATCCGGTCTAACGTCTTCATTCGGCATCCCCCATGAAGATCACTTTTTTCGGCACATTTTCATAACCGAGACCGGAAAGAGCCGCAATTTCGGAAATTCTCTCCACCGAAGAAAGCCGGTGAATATCGAGATCCAAAAGAACCGACTCGCGTTTCAAAGACTCAAAATCCCGGGTGAGCGCCGCTTTTCTTTCCGCGAGTTCGGAAAAACGCGCCTGCATCCAAACCGCAAACAAAAGCCCGGCGCCGACCGCGACAATCACAGCCACTACAATCAAAAGTTTTTGACCCTTCGACGCCTTCATACTCTCTCGTAAACCCTGAGCTTCGCCGAGCGCGCTCTTGAATTTCTCGCAATTTCTTCGGATGTCGGAAGCACGGGCTTCCGAAACACTTTTTTCAATTGGCGGTGCTTCCCGCCGCAGCGGCACACCGGAAGCTCCACCGGGCAAATGCAATCTTTCTCAAACTCCGCAAGCGTCGTCTTCACGCAGCGATCTTCCACCGAGTGGTAAGAAATCACCACCATCCGCCCGCCGCGCACCAGGCAAGCCACTGCGCCCGTTAAACTCTCTTTAATCTGTAACAACTCCTCATTCACTTCCATACGGATCGCCTGAAATACACGCGCGAGGATCCCGTTCCAATCTTTTCGTTTATCGGGAAACACTTTCTCCACCGCCGCGCGAATGTCTTGCGGGAGAATCTCCCGGTCCGTATCCGCCGCAAAATCCAAAATCACGAGAGCGAGTTTATACGAACGCTCCAAATCCGAATTGTTCTTAAAAACTTTCGCGAGCGTCTCTGCCGAAACACCCCGCAGCCACTCCTGCGCACTCACCGTCTCGCGCCTGTCCATCCTTAAATCGAGAGGATTATCCCCGGCAAACGTAAACCCGCGGCTCGAATCATCCAACTGATGACTGCTCACCCCCAAATCATAAAGAACGCCGCTTAATGTACCTGCAGGAATCTCTTCGGCGATAGCGCTGAAAGGCTTAGCGTGAATGGAAAAATTTTGAAACGCAGCGAGACGTTTCCCGGCAAAATGCACCGCCTCCAAATCGCGATCGAACGCATGCAAAAAACCTTTCCCGTCGAGCCTTGAAAGAATTGCAAACGAATGTCCGCCGCCGCCGAGAGTACAATCGGCGTAAACCCCGGACGGATTCACAAGAAGCGCATCAAGACTTTCCTTTAAAAGAACCGGCTCGTGGTAGCTAACGGTCATGAGAATCCTCCCCAAAACCGTCGTCGTAGAACCCGGCATCAAAAGCACTATAATCTTCCGGAGAATTAAATCCGTGGAGTGATTGATAAACGGCAGGGTTCCAAAGTTCCAAAGATTTACCGGAGCGGGCGACGTAAAGCACATCGCCGTTTAAACCGGCATACTCCAAATGCATTTTGGGGAGCATCACGCGATTTTGCCCATCCAGTCCGAACTGGTGAGCGCTCGCTTTAAATTTTCTTCGAAACATTTCGGTTTGGGGAGTCTTGCGGCGCGCCTCAAGCGAAGCCACATATTTCTCATATTCATCGCGCACAAACAGAATCAGAGAACGCTGCGGACCGAAAGCGAGAACCAAGTCCTCCCCTTCATCCTGCGCCAGCACACGACGAAATTCCCTGGGGAAAGCGGACCTTCCCTTCTCGTCTATGGCTGTTTTCGCCTGCCCGATGAACGATGAAAAGTTCATATAATCTAAAATCCCTTAATTTCCTACCACTTCAAGCCACTACTGAACAAAATATACCATTTTCTCCCACCATTTCAATAAAATTTTATAAATATCCCACTTAAAAACAGCTGAAGTGCAATATTGACTGCTCATTTGAGCAGAGTTATTTTTGTGGGCGTGCCCCGGCGCCACCACTCTCAGTCATTCTCCGGCCTCTCAATGTTATCCCGAAGCACAAACCAATGTCAAAATGAATACCCGCAATAAAGCGCCGGGTCGGGCTCTATTGCACTAAGGCGAAAATCGCCAAGTGCAACGGAGCCGCGCGACCTCGCAAACACAAATCCGACACCCGCGCGTCTCCGCCCTTCGGGTCACGATCCCTCACGCGAAGAAAAGGCATATAAAATGCAACTCCCGCGCGATTCCAATACTTTTTGCTTAACCTGAAATGGTGGGATTGGAGCATTGAGAAAATCAAACAAAATATTGATATTCTTTCAAACGCCGACCTTGAAAAATTGAAAGCGATCAAACAACAATAAACAATTTTACAATCTCGCGATCTCCTCTTCGGAGAGTCCGGAATTTTTTACCACAATAGAAACAGGAACGCCATCAGCAAGCAAGCCTTTTGCCATTTCCCGGGCTTGTTCTAGTTTACCTTTCAGTTCACCTTGAGAGAAGCCTTCCTCTTTAGCAACCTCAATGGCTTCTTCCGTGTTCCACTCTGTAAGAATCATATTCTCAACCTCCGAAGAATGTGTCTCCAAAAAATTTACCAAAATATTTCTCCCAATGCAAGTGCGAACAGCAAGGTGAATGGATTCAGCCAAGTCTTCGGTTTCTTGATAATTCTTTTTGATTTCGGCGGTAAATTCTTCGTAACCGCTCAGGGTTTCACTTCGCCGCTCAATTTCAGGATTTTCACCCCTATTGATATTGTAAACCCTCACAATAAGTTCCAAATAAGGTTCTTTTTCCTGTGTTTTGAAGGTATCAGACAATTTCAGCTCCCGATATTTGGGATATTTCTCATCTCCGTTATAAAGCACGATAAATTCCGGTGTAGGTACTTTGATTTGAATTTTCCGGTACAGATCTTTGCGGTTTGTCAGTTTCTCATATTCACGAGCCATGTACAGCAACATTCTAAGCGGCATGTTTTCATTGATGGCGGACTGGTGTTCCATAAGAACCACCAGTTTTCCGTCCAATACAAAGGCGATATCGTTGATTTGCTCCATATAAAGCGCGTTTGAAAGCGTAATGATTTCAATACCGGTGTTTTCGAGGTAATTTGTTCCGTTGATGGCATTGTAAAGTTCCAAAAGATTCTTTTTTTCTCCGAAAAGCAGTGTAAATACGCTATTCTTATATTCCCGATTAACATTTGTTTTATGGTATTCCATTCTTAATCCTTATAAAATCAGCAGGCAAACATTGCCCCCTCTTGTACAACGTTTGAGAATGGTTTTTGTCCTCAAAAAAATTGTAAAATTTATTAAACATTCTCAACCCAATACCGATCTTGAATTATTAAATATATTATGTCTCAAATTTCCAAGTTTTAGTTAAATACGGAATGTAGCTTTGTAACAACATTCTATGCTTAACCCAAAGGAAATAAGAAAATGAAAAAATTAATCGAATGGGTAGAAATACCGGCGGCGAATTTCAAACGTGCCGGGAAATTTTCCCGGCAAGGTTTTCAACTTGTCCATGCAAGAAATCGATTGCGGTACTGAAAAAACGGCTTGTTTTCCGACAGGAGAAGGCGTTTTTTTCAAGGAAGGTGATAAACCTTCCGAAAACGGTATCACGATTCATTTGTCTGTTCCCGATAATATCGAACAGGCAAGCGTTCGTGTTCAGGAAAACGGCGGGAAAATGATTTTTCCGAAAACGAAAATCGAAGTCGAAGGGAGAGGATTCTTCGCCTTATGCCTGGATTCGGAAGGAAACAAAATCGGATTATATGAAAACCCTTAAAAACCAACGCTGCCAAATAATCATCATGCGAATAAACAAAACTGAAATTCTAAATAAAATTTGTTACACGGAACTTGTTTACGGGCGTATCAATAAAAAACTCGGCAGTAAGTTCTCAAAACAGGAAATTGAAAAAATGATTTCCGGTAT
>JAISUZ010000057.1 GCA_031271785.1 Fibrobacter sp.
TCCGGTCGGTGCTGCGCACTGCGCGCCAGCGCGCACCCTCCGCCTGCCTCACGCAATGTTCGCACGGTTCCAACGCTTCGGGACAAATTGGAGCGGCTTCCAGCCTAAAAATTTGTCCCGAAGCATTGAGAACCGCGCTTATGTGAAAATGTAACTCAAATTCTTCCGGCATAAAACGCAAGCGTATTGACGTTGTTTTACCGCATTAATTGAGTTCGCTAAAGCATGAAAGACTTTTCAAGTCTGCGGTGATGCTTATTTTACGGCATATACAAACGCCTTATACCGAGTCCTTCGGGAATTGCAATCACGCAAACAGGGATATGGGAATAGGGAATAGAAATGTCATCGCGGACAAGCGTAGCGCGATTCTGTATTGTTCCTCACCGGATCACCACGCCACTATGTGGCTCGTGAAGACAAAGATGCGTTCCGCGTTCGCGATGACATTGCATGCAAACACGATCAATATTAATGCGCAAATCTCCCGGCAAAACCGCAATCATTCCATAAAAGCACTAAACCTTCGAGAGAAGCGCTCCTTCCACATGATACGGAACCGATTTATTCGCATAACGCTCAATCAGGCGCATCGCATCGTGACTGAACAAAGGCTTGGAATAATAAAACCCCTGAATCAAATCGCAGCCTTCCGCCCGGAGAAAATCGAGCTGTTCCCTCGTTTCCACGCCTTCGGCAATCAATTCAAGATTAAGCGTCTTCCCCATAAGAATCACCATCTTCGCGATTGTCGTATTATCGGGGTCCGTGGGCACGCCTTTAATAAAAGACTTATCAATTTTAAGCGTCCGGATCGGATACCGTTTCAAATAAATCAGCGAACTGTAACCGGTGCCGAAATCGTCAATGGAAATTTGCACACCCATTTTAGAAAGGTCCTTCATCACATCTTCGATTTTTTCCGAATCTTTCATCGCCGTATATTCGGTAATCTCCAGTTTCAAATTTTTCGGCGGAAGCCTGGTTTCCGCTAAAACCCGGGACACTTCATCTTTCACGTTATCCTGTGCAAACTGCTTTGCCGAAAAATTCACCGCCACCCACAAATCCTTATGACCGGCATCCACCCAAGCTTTTGCCGTCGCGCACGCCATGCGCAAAATCTGCTCGCCCATGGAAACAATCAACCCTGTTTCTTCGGCCATCGGAATAAAGTCGGACGGCGGAATAAACCCTCTTTCCGCGCTGTTCCAGCGAACGAGCGCCTCAAAACCGGAAACCTTTCTTGTCCGGATATTCACAATCGGCTGATACACAAGAATAAATTCCTGATACAGAATCGCTTTTCTGAGCTCAATTTCAAGGCGGTAAAGTTCCATCGCTTTTTGCCGGATTCCGCTGGAGAAAAATTGAACCGTTCCGGAACCGTTTTTCTTCGCTTGTTTTAAAGTCGTATCCGCACAAGCGACCAAATCTTCCACATCCTTAAAACCGCTGTTGATCACCACCGCCATGGAAACATTCAAAAGCACCTTCCGCCCGTCAATATCAATCTCATGCTTTAACCGGGATTGCAAATTATAAACCATGGACTTCAAATTCTCATTCAACTTAATGCCGTCCAAATCTTTAAGAATAATCCCGAATTCATCGCCGTCGATACGCGCCACAAGGCTATCGTCACTGCAAAAACGCACGAGACGGTCTCCCACTTCTCGGAGCACATTATTTGCAAAATCATGACCGAAAGAATCATTGATACCGTTAAAGCGGTCAATATCGACAAAAATCAATGCAAACAAATAATCGGGGCGGTTTGTCGCGCGAATCACCTCCTCATCCAAATGCTCAAGGAAAAAACGCCTGTTTTTGAGCCCCGTAAGAGAATCGTGATAAATACTGTAAACCAAATCGCGCTGCGTTGTTTTGTGAACGCTGATATCGAGAAGCGTTCCGATCATCCGCACCAAATGCCCTTCCGCATTTAACTGCGGATTTCCGTTAATCAACAGCGAACGCATACCTTGAATCGCATTATGAAGCCGCACTTCGAGACTAAACCCTTTTTTCTGTTCAAGAGCCTCGGAAATCGTATTTCTGAAAACATCCCGGTCGCTTTCAAACATATTGGAAAGGAGCGAAGCAAAAGAATCACCTATACCGCCCTCGACTCCAACTATTTGCACAGCGCGGTCGGACCAAAAAACTTTCCCGATAGAGGGGTTAAAATCCCAGTACGCTTCCGCCGACACATTAAAAAAAGACTGTAAAAGACTTTCTTTCTCGCGCGCCTCTTTTTGATGGTCAAAAGCGGTTACGCTCAATTCCGGAACCGGCACTTCAAAATCATTCAGCATCTTATGCGCGCGGTATTTTCTAAAACGAAATCTCCCGAACAACGCAAGAGCCGCCATCAGAACCGCAAAAACCCAATAACAGGCCCAAAAAACCGCATTTATCGATAAACCCAAAAAATCAGGCACGAAAACGGCAACTAAAATAGAAACGACAACTACGGCGCAAAAACGCAAAATTTTATAGGGACGGATAATCATATTTTATCCAATATAACCTTTACCGAAAAAATAACCAAAAGTTTTATGCGTTTTACACGTCTGCATTTAAAATATTATTCAAATATTCTTTTGCGGAAACCGCGATCGGCATCAAATAAGCCGATTGATTGGAAAGAGAAATCGCTTTGAGGAGGCGCGCCGCCAAATTCGCATTATATTCTTTAGAGAAACTAAATTCCGGCGGAAAAACCACTTTATTCACCTGCTCCCAATATTTTTTGGATTTTTCGGAATAAACCGGCGCAATCCCAAACCAGGTTTCCGTACCCCGGAACTGCTCCGTCCAAACCTCCAAAAGACTCTGAGAAAAAAAGGGCTGCGTAAAAAATCCGTCGCTGCCGACATCTATTTTCCGTAAAGCGTAATCCAGTTCCTCACGGAACGAAGTGCGGTAAGGGTCAAGCCCCGCATAAACTTTCAAACCGGGAAACTCGCGCTTCACCGCGCGAATCGCCTCAAGCGTCGTAACGCCCGACGGCGTGAACCCGGCTTCCTTCGGAGGATCCCCGCCGATCAGCAACACTTTCCGAAGCCCCGCCTCCACCAGATTTTTCAGCAAAGTAAACAAATCAGGAAGCGAACGGTCAATCAAACGAAAATGCGGGATCACCGGAACGGAATCTTTCAAAAGCATCAGCGACGGCTCGTAAGATTTCACGGGAACCGAACGAATCTCCGGAATATTGAGCGCACTTAAAACCGGAAACCCGGCAAAACAATCCCGCACTTCCGCGCGGAAATCATCGAGAGTGCGCGGCACGAGCTCAAGAGAAATAGAAGAAGGGAGCGTCATAGACATTCCCTTAATTTAGAAAAGGTTTCCGGAAAATACAATGCATCTATGCGAATTTTTGCATAAACGAGATTCGAAACCTAGGCGCTCTTAATATACGCCTTAATCGCATCACGCATAGTGGTGAAAATACGGCGAAATTCGTCTTCGTCTTCTTCCAAAAGCGTAATACGGAACCCGAGAAGATCGGTGCTGAAACTCGTGCTCGGCACCACACAAATCCCGGTAGCGCCGAGAAGATAATAAACGAAACGGAAATCCGGTTTCACGCCATCGCTCCACTTTTCCACAAGCGCGCGCATTTCCGGATTTTCAATCGGAAGCGTCTGCTTATCGTTCAGCACGCCATCCTTAAAAATGATCGTGTTATAAAACGCGCCGTAAGTCGGGTTAAAATAAAGTTCGGGAACTTCGCCCAGAATTTCACTGATGATCGCACTCCGGCGGCCGATTTTTTCGTTGAGTTCCTTGCGGTGAACGGCAAACCGCGGATCACCGAGTACCTTCGGAATAGCGAGCTGCGGAATGGTTGTAGAACACACTTCTACCATCTTGGCATTATCCAGCGCGCGGCAGAAAGCATCAAACTGTTCGTCTTTATCGCGGTTATAATATTCCGCCCAGCCGGAACGAGCGCCGGGCCACGGAAACTCTTTCGAAATCCCTTTCAGCGCAATGCCCGGCACATCTTTGATGTATTCGGCAAGCGCGTAAGCGCGGGCGCCGTTATAAACGATTTTATTATAAATCTCATCGCTGATAATAAAAAGACCGTAACGCCGCGCAATATCCACCATTTTTTCGAGATACTCGAGCGGGTAAACCATTCCCGTCGGATTATCCGGATTGATAATCAAAATCCCGACAATATTCGGATTGTATTTAATCCGGTTTTCCAAGTCTTCGAGATCCGGATACCAGTGGTTTGCCGGGTCCAAACGGTAAGTAATGGGAGCCGTATGCGCGTGAGAAGCTTCGGAAGAACTGTGAGTACTGTAAGCCGGAGAAGGTCCGATCACGCGGCTTGTCATGGAAAGCAAACTGTAAATGGTAGCGATCGCGTCGCCGAGTCCGTTAAAGAAAAGAATATCGTTCGGCGTGATCTGCGCGCCGTTTAATTTATTGGTTTCCGCCGCTAAAAATTCGCGGGTAGCAAGCACGCCTTTCGACGGATTATAACCGTAACTCGCATTCTGCTGTACAATTTCACCGACGATGTTTTTAATCCAGGCCGGCACTTCGCTTTTCTTTTCAATCGGATCGCCGATATTTTCCCAATGAATGCGAAGCCCCAGTTTCTTTAACTGGTCTGCCTTTTTAACAATCTCCCGAATTTCGTAGGAAAGTTCCTTCGCGCCTTCGGAGAGTAACTGCTTTCTCATATCAACTCCTATAATTCTGCGAAATTTAGCATTATTTGAAATTGAAAAAAATATATTTCGTAAAAATACTTAAAATCATCACACCGGAAACATGAAATACTTTGACCCTATCCGCCGGAAAACCATCAGCGCCACGCCGGAAGAAGAAATCCGGCAAACGGTCATCACCTGGCTTTTGGAAACCAAGAAAGTCCCGCGGCATGCCATGGAAACGGAATTTTCTCTCGCGCGTCTCGAACGCGGAAACGCAAACCGCGTGGACATCATGATCCATCGCTTCCGGGAAGGCGCGAGCGTACGGGAACCGTGGCTTTTAGTGGAATGCAAATGCACCGAAAAAAGTTCATGGGAACTCCTGCAAGTCCAAATCAACAAATACCTGCGCGTGATTCGCCCGCAATATCTCATGCTCTCCCTCGGAAACGACTGGCGGTTTTTAGAACAAACCGAAGACGCCCAAAGTTACCGCCCCATACCGGAACTCCCCGAATACCCGGCATAATTTGTACTGATTTTTTTGACGGGCGTGCCCCGGCGCAACCACCGTCATCATCGATTCATCCCGGACAAGTACAATCCAATGTCATCCCGGTCTCCGAGCCGGGATCCAAAGAAATACCCGCTATAATGCGCCGGGTCGGCGTGGCTTCGGGCTACCCTCCCGTCGGTGCTGCGCACTGTGCGCTTCGCGCACACCCTCCGCCTGCCTCACGCAATGTCCGCACGATTCCAACACTTTTTGCGCATCAATACAGTTCGCTCCGGTATAAAAAGTATTCTCAATGTGCGCCGCCACCTGGTTTCCAAACCGGAACGGCTTCCAGCCTAAAGGTTTTGGCGGCACACATTTGAAAAGTCTTACATGCAAGTGCGAACTCAATAGATGTGCAAACCATTGAGAACCGCGCTTAGGGATAAAAAATTGCTACCGAGTTCCTCGGGAATTGCAATCATGGGAATGGACATCAGGATGACTATTTTAAGATCAGCATAGCGAAAAATCCGATTTCTGTCACTGCGAGCCGAAGGCGTGGCAGTCCGTTTTCCTGTCATGGCAAGGGCATAGCCCGCGGCCATCCGGATTCCGTATTGTTCCTCCCCGGATCACCACGCCACTGCGTGGCTCACGATGACATTCACTGCGCGAACTTGATGAATGCGCAAGATGAATACTCGAGTTCTTGAATTTTCTTATCCCTTATCCCGTTTCCCATATCCCTAAGTTTCATACCTGAAAAACCCGGTTTCGGGCAGGGATGGTGACCCGTATGGGCGGAGACGCGGAAGGCAGATTCCGGCGGAGATCCGCGCGGCTCCGTTGCACTTGGCGGAGAATCCGCCTTAGTGCAATACAGCCCGGCCGGCGAGCGGCGCGAGCCGGGCATGCACAAATGGGCACCGCCGCTTTATCCCCAAACCTCCATGTCCGAAATTTTGCAAAAAACGCTATTCCGGCTTGGAGTGTTCCTGTTTGGCGTAAAAAAATAACGCCGAAAGATTTTCCCGGCAAACGCAAGGAGATATATTATGATTGAAGGCGTTTGCCGAGAACCTTGGTTTAGAGAAGGGATGCCGGATCAAACCGCGGTGGGGTTTTAGGGAGGCGCCTTCAACTATTTTAAAGAGAATGTTAAACGTAAAAAGAGCCGCTTCACAAGCGGCTCTTTTCTTGTATTTCTTGAAAATGGTTTTCAAGAAATACAGAAACACCCAACACGTGTCGTGTCGGGTGTCATTGAATGAACGAATTTTTGTTTAGAATTTATAAGCCTTATATACGCTGCGGGCTTTTGCCGTTGACTGTGCTGAAAAATCGTAATATAGGCAAGTTCCGTCGGGCTCAATTATAATGGAGTAGTACTTTTTCCAATCCCATCGTAAATGTAGCCCGTCACGCCAAAAGCGGGCCTCCTCGCCACGGGTACCGCCTTCGTATAAAACAAAACCAATTTCATTGTCGAGAAAATATCCAACCTGAAAACGAACGCCGGGAGCGCCGCCGTATGTATTGACCGCATACCAACGAACCACACCTCCAAATTCAGTTTCGGAAACGGTCGTTCCACTCAAATTCAGTATTCGTTCTCTGGAGGTGGAGGTTGCACATGAAAACAATACCATTGCGGTTGCCAGAACTAGAAACAATAAAACGGCTTTTTTCATAGTAAGTACTCCGATAAATACCAAACAAATAATAGCAAACAAAAACACCCGACAACAATGTGTCGGGTGAATTATTTTGTATTGAATACAACTTAACGTTGCGCGCCTTTGGCGCGGTCGCCGTATTTCTTGATGAGTTCGTCTTGGATGTTGCGCGGTACCGGGAAGTACTTGGCAAATTCCATGGTGAATTCGGCTTTACCCTGCGACATGGAGCGAAGGTCTGTGGCATAGCCGAACATTTCGGCAAGCGGCACTTCCGCAATAATCGTGGTGTAACCGAGTTCTTCACTTGTACCGAGAATGTTTCCGCGACGCTGGGAAAGGTTTCCAACCACAGCTCCTTGGAATTCGGTCGGCGTTTGCACTTCCACTTTCATGATCGGTTCGAGAACCTGCGCGCCGGCTTTTTCAAAAGCCTGGCGGAAAGCCATACGGGCGCAAATCTGGAACGCCATATCGGAAGAGTCCACGTCATGATACTGACCGTCTTTCACTTCCATTTCGATACCCACCACCGGGAAGCCGATCAGAGAACCGGCATCCATACAGCTTTGGAATCCTTTATCGCAAGACGGTATGTATTCTTTCGGAATACGGCCGCCGACCACGGAACTGATGAAATTGTAAATCTTGTCGGAATCGCCTTCGACAGCCATCGGGCGCATTTCACCGACAACTTTTGCAAATTGACCGGATCCGCCGGTTTGCTTTTTATGAGTATAATCGAACGGAGCGGAACGCGTGATGGTTTCGCGGTAAGCGACCTGAGGCGCACCGGTTTGAACATCAACTTTATATTCGCGGCGCATACGCTCTATGTAAACGTCCAAGTGAAGTTCGCCCATCCCTTTAACAATGGTTTGTCCGGATTCTTTATCCACTTCCACCTGGAATGTCGGGTCTTCTTTGGTGAAGCGGTTGAGAGCCTTGGAAAGGTTGTTCAAGTCATCGCGGTTTTTCGCTTCGATCACAAGTTCGATCACCGGATTCGGAACGTGCATGGAAGTCATGTTGTAATGGAGTTTGCCGTCGGTAAATGTGGTACCGGTAGCGCAATCCACACCGAACAGCGCAACGATATCGCCGGCGCCGGCTTCCGTGATTTCTTCCATGTTATCGGAGTGCATACGCACCAAACGGCCTACGTTTACGGCCTTGCCGGTAGTCATGTTAATGATCTTGTTGCCTTTCTTTAAAGCGCCTTGATAAACACGAATGTAAGTGAGCTGACCGTAGCGGTCGTCCACCAGCTTAAACGCATAACAAACCAGCGGATCATTGTCGTTGTTGGAAAGAATAACCGGTTTTTCTTCGTTATCCAAATCAAGAGCGACGTTTTCCACTTCGGTTGGGTTCGGGAGGTAATCGGTCACACCGTCAAGGAGCTTTTGAATACCCGTATTTTTGTAAGCGGAACCCATGAACACCGGCGTGATTTCCAGGCTGATGGTCGCTTTGCGGATAGTCGCTCTGATAAGATCCTGATCGATATCCAGGTATTCTTCTTCGAGCGCCTTTTCCATAATTTCATCGTTGTAATCGGCGCAGCAATCCACGAGTTTAACACGGTATTCCTGAGCGAGAGCCTGAATGTTTTCAGGAATTTCGGCTTCACGGATGTCTTTACCGTCTTCGCCTTCAAAGTAATAGGCTTTCATGGTAACCAGATCCACCACGCCTTTCAACTGGTCTTCGAGACCGATCGGCACTTGCATGACGCAAGGTTTGTGGTTGAGCTTGTCTTTAAGCATTTGAGCCACACGGAGCGGGTTCGCGCCGGAGCGGTCGCACTTGTTTACAAAAGCAATGCGCGGCACGTTGTAACGGCGCATTTGACGGTCCACGGTGATTGACTGGGATTGAACGCCGGCTACGCTGCAAAGCACAAGAATCGCGCCATCAAGAACACGGAGCGAGCGTTCTACTTCAATGGTGAAATCCACGTGACCCGGTGTATCGATCAAGTTGATCGTGGTATCTTTCCAAGTCGCGTAAGTAGCGGCGGACTGAATGGTGATACCGCGTTCGCGTTCAAGTTCCATGTTATCCATGGTTGCACCAACACCATCTTTACCGCGAACTTCGTGAATCGCGTGAATCTTATTCGTGTAAAACAAAATTCGTTCGGAAAGAGTGGTCTTTCCGGAGTCAATGTGAGCAGAAATACCAATGTTTCTGTGATTTTTGATGTTTTGCATAATCATCCCAGTGATAGTTTTTAGTTGGCGCGAAAGATAGTAAAAAAGTGCCGGATTGGAAATAGGGATTCGGGAATAGAGAAAGGAAAACAACCCTCTATTTCCCCGATTTCAATATGGAGTATTATATTCTGTTTCGATAATGGTAATTTGTCAGGAAGGCGTCAACTCATTTTCAGGGATTTCCGAGAGTCCTTTAAAATAAGTATCGGCTGTTTTTCCGACTCCGTAAGTGTCATAAAAGGCGTAGGCGCCGCTCCCGAGAGCTCCGACCACCGGGAAAAGCCGGAGGAGCATACGGCCGGCAAAACGGTTCGATGCCTGCAAGCCGATTTTCTGCAATAATTTCCGTAAGGCGCCGACCGAAACTTTCTGAACAATGAACCGGCTCCCGGCCTGAACCGCAATATCCCGAACCAGCTGGCCGGTGGCATGCCGGAAAAGACACCACACCATTTCCTCTTTTCCGAGAAAGGCGATTTTACCGCGGGTGGCGGCAATGTCCGACACGAGCTGCGCCTGAATCCGCCAAATCGCCGCGAGATCCGGAAGGATGGTGAGTACCCCCAAAAAACCGCCCGGACAAGACAGCGTGGCGCTCACGGCTCCTGCCTGGATCGAAGCTTTCCGTATGAGGAGCTGTACTTTTTGATCGGGAGAACGGCAAGCGGTCAGCGCCGATTCGGGTATGTCCGTGACCAGGTCAAACAGAATTTTTCCGCTTTTCTCTTTTACGAGACCGCGTACGCCGGGAGTGTTGGTATAATCTTCCATAAAACCACCGAGTTTTGTTTCCGGAATTTAATATAGAAAAACACGGATTCTTCAAGCGCGTTTCGTTTGGGATACCGCAGGAGCACATTAGCAGCAGTACAGATTTAGAACCTTACCGCAAAAATGTTTGCGCATTTATTTAGTTCGCGCAGTGAATAAAAACCGGGTCCCCGATACGCGTGAGGGATCGTGACCCGAAGGGCGGAGACGCGAGGCTCCGTTGCACTTGGCGATTTTCGCCTTAGTGCAATAGAGCCCGACCCGGCGCTTTATAGCGGATCACGATCAACAGCTTGGGCCTTGACCAAGCGGCGGCGCCGGGGCACGCCCAAATTCAGCAGCCGGTTTCCGGGCGTTTTAATTCGAGCAGATAATCGGCGGCAAATTCAAAGTCCAATTGGTGTTCGATGGCGATGACGGTGTGGCCTTTGCGGCAGAGGTCGCGGATCAGCGAAAGAATATGGTCGATGTCTTTTTTGTGGAGGCCGCGGGCGGGTTCGTCGAACAGGTAAAGCGTTTTCGGCATTTTTGCTTTGGAGAGCGTCATGGAGAGTTTGAGGCGCGTGCGTTCGCCGCCGGAGAGGTGCGCGGTGGTTTGCCCCAGACGCAAGTAGCCGAGCCCCGTGTTTTCAAGCGGTTCGAGCCTTTCGGTAAAGTGCGGGAACGCGGAAAATATTTGGAGGGCACGCGAGACGGAGAGGTCGAGTACATCGGCGATGGATAGAGATTTGAACCGGATTTCCAAGATTTCGTCGCGGTAACGCCGTCCGAGGCAAACGGGGCATTCCGTTTCTTCGTAGCCGGAGGGGTCGCGCAAGATGCCTTCGCCTTTACAGGTTTCGCAGCGGCCGCCGGGTAAATGGGTGGCAAACCGGGCGGCGCTGTACCCGCGGATTTTGCTTTCGGGAATTTTTGCAAACAGTTCCCGCAACGGCGTCATGATTTGAACGGCGCTCGCGATGGTGCTGCGGCGGCTCCCCTGAAAACTTTCCGCGGTGAGGATACTCAGATTTTCAATGCCGAGTTCCCGGAATTCGCCGTTTTTAAATCGCGGGACGAGGTGTTCGAAAAGGAGCGTTGATTTTCCGCTTCCGCTTTCGCCGCTCACTACGCTGAATGCATTGACGGGAAAATCGGCCCGGACCGGGAGCATGTCGTAATGCCGGAAACCGCGTACGGGAATAGTGTGAGTGAATGTTTTCCGCAAGGGATGCGGGATTTTTTTCCGTAAATTTTGAAGTTCCGATAACCACTGCGCCGTGGGGGAATTTTTTTCTTTTTTGATGTGCGCGCCTTCGTAAAGAATTTCGCCGCCCGCTTCGCCCGCGCCCGGCCCCATTTCCACAACCCAGTCCGCCCCCGCAATGACTTCGGGATGATGTTCGATAAGAATCAGCGTGTTACCGGCCGCTTTGATTTCTTCAAGGACTTTCCACAATTTTTGTACATCGTTCCGGTGAAGTCCGCTCGCGGGTTCGTCCAGGCAAATGACCATCCCGTCCAAGAGGCCGCTCGCGAGAGTGGAGAGGCGGAGCCGCCCGAATTCTCCGGAAGAGAGGGTGTTCCCGCCGCGCCCGGCGCCCAAATAACCGATTCCTAAACGGCATACCGCGCTTAAACGGTCCCCGAGACTTTTTGCCGTGCTTTCCAAATGCGCAGGCACGCGCCCCTCTAAGAGTTTCGGAATATTTTCATTCAGTTCCCGAAACGAGGTTTCTAAAATCCGTTTCCAGGATACTCCTTCAAAACTTGAATACAGAGATGAGTTTTTTAAGCGGAATCCGTGACATTCGGGGCATTCCCGTTCTTCGGAGACAACGCCGTTACCGTGGCAAACCGGGCACGCTCCTTTCAGGGAATAAGGCGAGAACGAGGTCGGTTCCAGAAACACATTCTGCGCTCCGTGTATGGAGCAGTAAGGCGAGAGGCTGAAAAAATGCAGTTCGTTTTCGTATTCGAAATGTACCGAAGAATGCGTGAGGCGAAGCGTGGTGTCTATCGCTTCGGCAATGCGGGTGCGCTGCGAGGAGCGAACGATAATGCGGTCGGTGATAATGAAAAATGTTTCGGGAGTACGATTTTTTTCTTCTGCGTTCAAATCCCCGAGAGAGACCGGTTTGCCGTCCACGAGGGCGCGCGGGAACCCCTGGGCGAGATAAACGGAAGCGAGTTCGCCGAGGTTCTTTTTATCGGCGGGGATATTTGCGAGGAACTGAATCTTGGCTCCTTCCGGGAGAGATACGACCGCGCGCAGAATATCTTCGCGCGTTGAACTTTGCATCGCCTGCCCGCAATGCGGGCAGGCCGGGCGCGCGAGGGCTGCCCAAAGAACGCGGAGGAGCGGCTCGCACTCCGATACGGAAAGCGCGGTGGATTTAGCCGGCGCGTCGCCGTGACTCGCCTCAATGGCGAGTGAAGGGCGGAGGCCCTTCGCTAAATCCAAGGGGATGTTCAACCGCCCGCCCAAAAGCTGGAGCGCAAACGGGTTCAAACTTTCGAGGTAACGCCGGCGGCATTCGCCGTGAAGCACGTCAAGGACAAGCGTTGATTTTCCGCAGCCCGACGGTCCGCACACCACCGAAATCCGGTTTACCGGAAACTGCACATTCACCGATTTTAAATTGTGAAGCCGCGCGCCTTCTAAAGAAATCATTTCCATGGAAGCCTCTTCGATACTTCTATCCCCCACTCCCCTTGTTCCTCAAAAATCCGGGAGGCATACACCAAAGGTTTTACCCCTTTGGAAACCGCTTCCCGAAACGCCTCCGCATACGCCGGGTCAATGGATTCCGCAATGGAAAACGTCTCTGCATCCGTACGGTTTACCAAATAAAACATAAAGGTTCGCTCGCCTTTTTCGGAAAGGGCGGCAAGCGTATTCAGGTGTTTTTGCCCGCGCTCGGAAACCGCATCGGGGAACGCCGCCGTGTTACCCGCTTCCAAAAGAGTGACGTTCTTGACTTCTATCCAACAGATTTCCCGGGCGGGTGTTCTGATTTTAAAATCAAGGCGGGTTCCCGGAAAAGGAGATACTTCGGGAATTACTTCGGAACCGGCGGGAATTTCTCGAATCAGTCCGCGGCAGAGCGCCTCTTCCACAATTTTATTCGTGAGAGAGGTGTTCACACAGGCAAGCGCGCCCGAGTGCAAACGCAGAATCTCAAGCGAGTAAGGGTATTTCCGGGCCGCATTTTCGGAACGGCTCAAATACGCTTTCGCATTTTCTTCCAGCAGACTTTTCATGGAGCCGGTGTTTGCGAGATGCGCGGTGATTTCTTTTCCATTTAAAACAACATCGGCGAGGAAGCGTTTCCGCCGCCGTAAAAAACGGCTTTCCAAAAGTTTTCCCAGAGAAATCATACCCGTTCCTCCTGAAAATGCACCTACAAATTTCCTCTGATTTGAATCCATTCCCACTTTTTTTCAAAAGAACGCGGATAATAATAAATGGTCCACACGAGTCCGTTTCCGTAAAGCATAATGCACCAAAACCCGAACACAAAAAGAAGGGCGAGAGGAATAAATGCGAGCGAACCGTAAAAAAGAGAAAAACGCGCAATCAGGAGAGATTGAAGGTAAAAGAGGGCGGTAATATAAATCGAGTTCGCAACCCACATACCGATGGAAATCAGGAACGCGGGAAGCAGTAATTTTTTATAGGAAACCTTATCTTTACGGAAAGGGAGCAACACAAGCGTCACAAAAAACAAAAGAATAAACCCGGCATGAAACGCGATCATCCAAAAAACATCCACGAGCGTACCGATATAACGAATGGGAAACAAATTCCCGGCGAGCACCACCGTATGCAAAGCATGGCGGAACTGAGAAACCACGCCCGCAAAAAGTCCGAAAAAACTCGCGGCAAGAATCAAAAGCGGCGTATAAACGAGAAGCTGTTTCGTGATCGAACGCGAAGTATGGTTTTCCCAAACCACATTCATATTGATTTCCAAATTCCCGATAGCGAGAATAAAAGTAATCAAAAGTCCGGCCGAACCGATAAGACCCAAACTCCGGAGCGGAATTTGTTCGGCATTTTTCAACATCGGCATAATTTCATCTAACGGCAGATTCAGCGAAAAAAGGCTGTTCAGAATCGGAAGATAATCGGAAAAAAAGGTACCCATGCCGAGGGAAAGCGTAATTGCCGCAAGTAAAATCAAGAGCGGAATCAACGCTAAAAAAGAAGTATAAGTCATCGCGCCCGCGCGAATGGTTCCGTGATAAAAAATAAAACACTTCGTGGAAACCACAATCACCCGCATAAAAGCCGGACATTTTGCGGCAAGAGCATCAACGCGTTCCTCAAAAGAGCGCTTTTCTTTTTGGAGTGTCTTTTTCCTCACCCAAGGAATAATAGAAAAAAAACGAATTTTGTATTTTTTCCCTATGAAACCCCGCTCTTTGAAAATGCGAAAATTACTTCTTGCCGCAGCACTTCTATTCTCTATGATCGGGAACGGATGCTACGGCGAATGGAGTTCCGCCGGGGATCCCGGCGTGTATCGCTGTTCTCTCGATACTTGGTGGGGAACCTCTCCGGTGCGCGCCGCAAACGCGGGAGAATATCTTTACATACTTGATAACTCCGCAAACGTATATCGTTACACATTTGACCCCTCGAGAGAATGCGCTTACGAGTGGGACCGCAATTTCGCCTCTCTCGGCACGGCTTCTCTCTCCGGGTTTGCCGATGACATCGCATTTGCCGGAACCTCTCTTTACTGGAACACCGGAAATACGATTGAACTTTACGGAGATGATCTTTGGAACTGCAGCATCAATTCGGGTGAAATGGCGCTCACCGCTTCCGCCGCGCTTGTGGGCGGGCGAAACGGCGTTCGGGAATACCGTTTCAATGCCTCGGGTTGCACACCGTCCGGAGCCGCTTTCTCCGGAGCCGCATTTGTACTCGCCATTGACACCGACGGCTCGCGCGTTTTCACCGCCGAAGCCCTCGCCCTTTCGGAAACCGCGCCGGAACGGCTCGTGATTTACGACCGCGCCGGCGGAAACGCACTCATACGCACAGCGCTCTCCCCGCTTGCAGAAAGTGAAATGCACTTCTGCTCCGCCACGCGAATCCGCCGCTCGAACGCCGGAATACTCCTCCTCGACTCCGAATGCGAAACCCTCGGTGTATTTGACGACAACGGCATATTCCAAAAACGAATCGACCTTAAAGCGCACGGCATCCGCTCCGCCAAAGACCTCTACGTTTCCGGAAACGACGCATACATTTTAACGGCATCCTCGCTGTATCTCTCCTACCGGCTCAGCCTCGGCACCTTACTGGGCAACTCTTCGTATAACGAGTTGTAAATGGGCGTGGCCCGCGCGCAGCGCGGGGCGGGCTCTATTGCACTAAGGCGAAAATCGCCAAGTGCAACGGAGCTTCGCGAGTCCGATCTTCGGATTCCTATCTCGCCGCGAATCTCCGCCCTTCGGGTCACGATCCCTCACGCAATGTTCGCACGGTTCCAACGCTTCGGGACAAATTGGAGCGGCTTCCGGCCTAAAAATTTGTCCCACCAAGTGGCAGCGCAGATGAAGAAAGTCTTCCATGCCTGTCCGAGCTTGACAAATGCGCAAAAAGCATTGAGAACCGCGCTCATGTGAAAGTCTGCGGTGATGCTTATTTTACGGCATATACAAACGCCATAAAAAGGTAAAATACGATTGAGTTCCTCGGGAATTGCAAACAGGGGAATGGGGATTTGGGACAAAGTCGCAATGAACTTGTCATGGCAAGGGCGGAGCCCGTGTCCCTAATTTTCATACCCGAAAAACGGCATTC
>JAISUZ010000091.1 GCA_031271785.1 Fibrobacter sp.
ACCGGCAAAGCCGCCCTCCGCCTGCCTCACGCAATGTTCGCACGGTTCCAACGCTTTTTTCAAAACCGGAGCGGCTTCCAGCCTAAAGGTTTTGAAAAAAGTATTGAGAACCGCGCTTAGGGATAAAAAATTGTTACCGAGTTCCTCGAGTATGAAATTTAGGGAATTGGGACAAAGTTACGATGCACACTTAAAAAGTCTTACATGCAAACACGATCAATATTGATGCATAAATAGAAATGTGATTCCGGATTTCGATTCCCAATTGAAACAGGACAATAGCGACGGTAGGGGTCGAATATTTTCGACCCGGTTTGGAACGTTTTTCATGCCGGATTTGTCATGGCAAGGGCATAGCCCGCGGCCATCCGGATTCTGTATTGTTCCTTACCGGATCGCCGCACGCGTTCCGCGTTCGCGATGACAAAGGGATACGTTCCGAGGGGGTAGCGGAAGACGGCGCGCAGAACCCGGCGACCAAAGGAAGCCGGTGAAGGTTCTGCGGTGCTCGCCGGCTGAAGCGAGGGGGAGCCTTCCCCCCGCCTGTTCTTGCCTTCGGTTCCGCCGCCCGAACCGGCGGAAAATACTAATTTTCCGGGTATGGATATATCAGATTGGCGAAATCGAATTGATGCTTTGGAAGATATGCTGATTCTTCTTTTGAATAAGCGCGCTTCTTACGCGGTGGAAATCGGGAAAATTAAGAAAGAACAAAAAATGCCGGTGCTTGATCCTTCGCGGGAACAGATTATTCTGGACCGGGTGGCTTCCAAAACGGAAGGGCCGCTTTCTCCGGAGGCGCTGCGCCGGATTTTTAAAACGATTATCGAAGAAACCCGGAAAATCGAGGAATAATGCAGGTCAGGCAAATCACATTCGTCGGTTTTGGTTTGCTCGCGAGCTCTTTTGCTTCGGCAATTAAACAAGCGGCTCTGCCGATTCGCATTCGCGCGGTCAGCGCTCCCGGTACGCTCGCGCGAGCGCGGCAGCTTGGGCTCGCCGATGAATTTTTCGATTATGATTCCGTCGCGGAATGGGTTTCCGGTTCGGATTTGATTTTACTTTGTTCTCCGATCATTTCTATTATCGAAATGCTTGAGAAAATGGCGGCCGTCACTCCGGAACAAAAAATCCTCGTGAGCGATATCGGCAGTACCAAACAACTGATTTGCGAGTCCGGCGCGAAACTGCCGTCTCCTTTCCTTTTTGTCGGCGGGCACCCGATGGCGGGTTCCGAAAAAAGAAGTTTGGAATTTCATGATCCGGCGCTTTTTGAAAATGCGTACTGGTTTTTATGTCCGGACGAGAATACGCCCGAAAGCGTTTACGCGCCTTTAACGGAACTCATTCAAATGCTCGGGAGCGAACCTGTTTTACTTTCGGCGAAGCGTCACGATGCGGTCATGGCGTGGCTCAGCCACATGCCTCAAATGGTGAGCTCCACTCTTGCCGGTAATTTACCGCCGCGCCTTGCGGAGAAAAACGACCAGCACTTTGCCGGGCGCGGCTTCCGCGATATGACGCGCATTGCGGCTTCCTCCTGGAATATGTGGCACGATATTCTGAAAACGAATCACCGGGAAATCTTAACCGCGTTTTCCGAATTTGCAGACAGCGTGGAATCCACTAAAAATGCGTTAAAACATTTTTTGAAAGACGAAGAAAGCGTTCATGACATTTTCTCGCGCGGCAACGCCGGCAGGGCTTCTCTTTTTACGCCGGGGCGGAATCTCGGCAGTAAATTTTTTGAAATCACCGTTCAGCTTGCGGATAAACCGGGCACCATCATTTCCGTGCTGCAGCCGCTTGCAGAAGCGGGGCTCAACGTGCGCGATATCGAACTTATGAAAGTACGCGAAAACATTGCAGGTACTCTCCTCCTCGCATTTAAAACACAAAACGAAGCGGAAAAAGCCCTGGAAGTCCTCGCGCATCTCGGCTTCAAAGCGGATGCGCGGCAATGAACGAACTCGCGATGAACCCCGACCGCGAAATGCTGGAGCAGGCGCTCGTACTCGGGCTTCTCGTAAAAGGGCGCACGGTACTCGAAGATTTTTCTTGGACTCCGGCCTCTCAAACGTTCGCCGAATTTCTAAAAACCTGCGGGCTTCGCTTTGAGTTAAAAGGACATCAGCTCGTACTCGAGGGCACGGGCTTCGAATACACTTTTCCGACAATCATCCCGGCTGGGTTTTCCGAAAATGCAACGGCGCTCCTTATGGCGCTCGCTTCCCGCGACACGGAAACCGTTTTTACCGTGACCGGCACGCCGGAAGAACGGGCCGAGGCCAAAACGATTTTGAACGAATGTTTTGTGATTCAAGAAGAATCCTCAACCGAAAATGATTTTTCTTTCCGGTTTTCCGAAAAGAAGCGCCCCCTCAAAGAAACTTCTTTCGGAAATATTCCCTACTTGCCGAAAAACGCCGCGCTGCTCCGCGCGCTTTTGGAAGGCGATTCTCTTTCGCTCACGGAACACACTCCGGTTCGGGATCAATGGAGCCGCCTGCTCGCTTACTTCGGCGTGTCTCTCACCATAGACTCAGGCGCCGACACAGCGGAGATGGATGAGTTTGAAAAACGCCTCGCCAAAATGCGCGGTATCAAACAGGAACGCCTCGTAAGAACCGAGTTGAAAGAAACCAAAATCATCACGAGCCGCGATTACTTTGTACCGGGCGACACTACGGAAGCGGCGGCGTTCACAACCCTTTGGGTTCTCGCTCCGGTTCAAAAAGGTTCCAAAATTTTATTGAAAAACGCAGGGCTGAACAGCGGGCGCGCCGGATTTTTTCCGGCCCTCAAACGGATGGGCGCCCTCGTCGAAGTCACAAGCCGCCGCGAACGTTACGGCGATGTGTTCGGGAATGTGGAAGTAGAACGCGGAAAACGTTTGACCGCGCGGCATCTCTCGGGAGACACCCTCGGAAACAGTCTCGAAGAATATCCGTTTCTTGCTCTTGCCGCGTGCATGGCGGAAGGCGAAAGCATTCTCCGGGTACCCGATGCGGAAACGGAGCGTTTTAAAACCTTGTTTGAACTCCTTGCCGTAAACCTCCGGAAAACCGGCGCGGACATTGGTGTTTACGAAGAAGGACTCGTGATCCGCGGCCGGGAAGAATGCGACGGCGGCGAATTCGACTGCGGAAACTACCCGGCGGCAGGGCTTGCGTTTTTTATTCTTTCCCTTTTTGCGAAAGGTTCCTCAACGATTCAAGGGCTTGAATATGTGGAACGCGCTTTCCCGGGAGTTTGTAACAAATTAAAAGGAGCGCTCGGAAAATGAAATTCACGAATATCGGTATCATCGGGTGGAAAGACAAGAATGCGGATTTGCAGTTTGCGATGGAGATCATCGCCCGCGCGGCCGCGCATTACAAGCATGTTCATTTTTATGCCTTGGAATCCCTCAAAGGACTTGTGCAAAAACCCATCCGGGTCGCCTCCGAAGCAAAAATCAAAAAGTGCGATTTGCTCATCGCTGTCGGCGGCGACGGCACAGTCCTTTCGGCCGCGCGGATCGCGCTCGGTTCGGGAATGCCGATCCTCGGCGTCAATGCGGGGCACATCGGGTTTCTTGCGGAAACATGGGTAGAAGATTTGGAAAACACGCTCGATCTTGTGTTCCGCGGCGAATTTACCCTGCGGCGGCGGATGATGCTCGATGCTCTAATCTACCGAAATCAAAAAATTCATTCCCGGGAAACATTTTTGAATGAAGTTCATATTCTCCCGCAGGCGCCCGAACGCATGGTGAACGTGAATGTGGAATACAACGGCCGCCCTCTGACGGAATACTGGGCGGATTCTCTGCTCGTTTCCACGCCGACGGGTTCCACCGCTTATAACTTAGCGGCGGGCGGGCCGATTATTTACCCCTCCACTTCTGCTTATGTAATGACCCCTGTCGCTCCATCAAGCCTCTCGGTGCGCCCGCTCGTATTTCCGGCAGACGCTCATTGCCGGATTTCTGCCGCGGGCGAAGCGCCGCTTGCTTTAATCTTCGACGGCCGTATTGTAAAAACGCTCGCTCCCGGAGAATGGGTTTCGCTTTTCCAAAGCAAAGCGGTCACGTCTTTCATCCGGTTAAGTCAAAGCGGCTTTGTCGATGCGCTGCGGGAAAAACTCGGCTGGACGGGAAAACCGAAACTCGGTTCTTAAAAATTATTTTCCCGAAGTGAGCGCGTTCATATCCGAAATAAGCGTGTTCTTCGCTTGAGACGTCATTTCGGAATAGCGGTAAATAGTGCCGTCGGGGAGAATCAAATACATCACGGGAATCCGGCCGGTACCGTACAAAGAACTGAATTTCATACTCTCATCCTGAAATACCGGAATCGAAACGCCGAGTTCATCCATAAATGTTCTGACATCATTTTTCCGGACGCTCCCGAGAGCCACGGCAATGGAATAAATCCCTTTCGTTTCATATTCCCTGGCGAGCTGTTGGAAGGCAGGATAATTATTCTGACAATGCACGCACTTCGGACTAAAGAAGTAAATCAAAAGCGGACGGTTCGCAAAAAGCGAATATTGCATTCCCTGATCGCTCACCCCGGCAAGCGGAATCGTGAAATCCATTTTCAGCAAATGCCCTTCGGAATCTTTCATCATCTCACGAGCGGCGCTGCCGCCGTTTTGAATAAACTGCGCCAAAGCCGTTCCGGCAAGCAAACCGACCAACAAACAGAATAAAGAAAAACGTTTCATAAGACCTCTATATCAGAAGATGCCCCAAAATACAATGAAATTAACGAAAAGGCAATCAAGGTTTTAAACGGTTCGGGAATCTCGGGAACGCCCCGGTTTCACGCACATGCGAAAGCCCGCAAACCCAGGCGACGGTACGCTCTATACCGAGTCCGAACCCCGCATGCGGAACGGAACCGTAACGGCGGAGATCCGAATACCACGAATAAAGTTCCGGATCCAGATTCTCATGACCGATCGCCGCTTCAAGCGTCTTCAAATCGTCCTCTCTCTGCCCGCCGCCCACAATTTCGCCGTAACCCTCCGGCGCGAGAATATCCATATTCAGCGCCACCTCGGGGTTTTTCGGATCACGTTTCATGTAGAACGGCTTGATTTCCCGCGGGTAACCGTAAACGATCACCGGCTGGCGAAACTGCTCCGAAATAATCGTCTCATCGGCCGCGCCGAAATCATCGCCCCAAGTAAACGGAGAACCCGATTTCTGAAGAATTTCCACCGCTTCGGTGTAACTGATTCTCGGGAACGGTCCCGCCAAAACCGACTCTAAAAAAGTCACATCGCGGTTTAACAGCTTGAGCTCTCCCGGACAGCGCTCCAAAACCCGGCGCACAATCGCTTGAATCAAACCTTCGGCGAGTTCCATATCGCCGTCCAAATCCATAAACGCCACTTCGGGCTCCACCATCCAAAACTCGGTTAAATGCCGGCGGGTATTGGAGTTCTCCGCCCGGAACGCAGGTCCGAAACAGTAAGCTCGTCCGAACGCCTCGCAAGCGGCTTCCATATAAAGCTGCCCGCTCTGCGAAAGATAAGCGGTACCGTCAAAATATTCGGTAGAAAATAAAGTACCGGAACCCTCGCATTCATTGGGCGTAAAAATCGGAGCATCCACGAGCGTAAAATCCGCGTCGTCAAAGTAAGTACGGATTGCGCTCACAATATGGTGACGGATCGTGAGGATCGCCTGCTGCCGCTGCCCGCGAATCCATAAGTGACGGTGGTCCATCAAAAAATCCGTCCCGTGTTCCTTGGGCGTGAGAGGATAATTCTGAGTTGCGCTCACGAGAACAATACCTGTGGCGAGGATCTCAATACCGAGCGGTGATTTGTCGCTCTCCACTACTTTACCCGTGACTTGTACAGCACTTTCCTGAGCGAGGTGCGACATCAATTCGAAATCTTTTTCGGACATCTCCTGCACGGTACCGACCACCTGAATAAAACCGGTGCCGTCGCGGAATTGCATAAAGCATACTTTACCGGAAGCGCGCACCCGGGAAGCCCAACCGAAAAGAGTGACTTCGGAACCGATTTTTTCAGATAAATGACGAATATAAACTTTAGGTAACATACCACCTCTCTATGCCCGTAAAAATAGTTTTTTAGATTTTGAGTGTGGTCGCATTAAAAAAACGGATATGGATTCTCCTCCTTGCAAGCGCCGGTTTCGTATGGGCGGACGGCGGTGTTCCGCTGCCGCGCCAAACATCTTATCACCCGAAAGGAGCGAGCATGAGCCTTGCCATCGGTTCTTTAAAACCGAGCGGAAGTTCCTGCAAACGGATGCTCACCTGGCAGGGGCAGGGGGAATTTTTCTACACGAGCTGGATGAGCGCGGGGCTCAACATCCGCATGAACGGCGGTAATTTAGACAAAGAATATCATATCATTTATCAGCGTTACCTCGCCCACGCGCGCTTCTACGGCAAATTTTCAGATAACTTCGTTATTTTACTCGGACCGATTGTCGGCTTTGAAAACACCGACCTGTCGAGGATGCGCGACGAAGAATCCGACACTCAAAAAGCCGATGATGATTTATGCAGCGACGAATATGCGATGGGCGGATTCTCTTACGGCATGGAAGCGGGCTTTGGCTGGAAAATCATTCGCGACATCGGGTTCGTCTTTAGAGGCGCTTACGAAGCCATCGAAAACGATTACAGCCTCGTTCAAATTAACGCCGGCTTTGCATACAATTTAAGAAACCATGTGGACTGGCTCAAAAGAAACCTGCTCGGTTCCTGGGTTTCAATCGAAATGGCCTTTTATCATTACCCCGAAACCGAATTAAAAAACTGGGGAAAAATGATTCTCCTCGGCATCAACTTCGCGATTTAAACATCCGGATATTGGGCGTGCCCCGGCGCCTCCACCCTCACCCTGATCTTGAATACGTCATACAAAATTCTACCTCGTCATCCTGATCCTGAAACAAGTTCAGGATGTTTCAGGATCCAAGCCTGATTTGTGCACCAACTATAAAGCGCCGGGTCGGCGTAGCTACGGGCTACCCTCCGGTCGGTGCTGCGCACTGCGCGCTTCGCGCGCACCCTCCGCCGGCCTCACGCGAAGAAAAGGCATTCATATATGCCTCCACAAACATTGTCAGCACGCAAGCGTATTGACGTTGTTCCGGCATATACAAACGCCTTAAAAATGTAAAATGCTACTCCCGCGCGATTCCAACGCTCCGTGACAAATTGGAGCGGCTTCCAGCCTAAAAATTTGTCTCGGAGCATTGAGAACCGCGCTGTGTGGTAAAAACTTGTTACTGAGTTCCTCGAGTATGAAATTTAGGGAATCGGGATTTGGGACAGGAGAATTCAGGAAAACCGATTTTTCATTTTGCGCACTCATATGTTCACACTTGCATGTGAAACATTCCGAGTCGGCGCCGCTACCTGGTCTCCTTATTCCATGTCCCCGTTTTCCATACCCGAAGATCATGCCTTGCGGGGGTAGCGGAAAACGGAACCGCCGCCCGGCGACTGAAAGAAGCCGAAAAAAGGCGGCGGGGCAATTCCGGTTGGAGCGAGGGGGATATACTCCCCCTCCCAAAAAAGGAAAAGCCCCCGTGAAGGGGCTTTATACCTCCGGCGAGAATCGAACTCACGACCCACTGCTTAGAAGGCAGTTGCTCTATCCAACTGAGCTACGAAGGCAAAGTGATGCAAATTTACTTTTTTTTCCGGATTTATCAATTGTTTTATGAATCAGACAATTATATATATTGGGTATAACTTGAAAACCCACTCTTTAAGGATGGATCATGTTCACTTATGACGACGCTTTAGAAATTGCAACGGTGGCTCACGTGGCTCAAACGGACAAAACCGGCGGTCCCTATGTGGATTATCTGAAAACAATTGCGGATAATCTGAAAGCTGCCGGGGAATCCGAGGAGGTTCAGATCGTGGCGCTTTTGCAGGATATGATGGGGGATGCCACCGCCTATTCTTCGGATAAGCTGCTTTCACTGGGCGTGCCGGAATCCGTTGTGGCCACCCTTTCGACTCTCGCGCACCACAAGAATCAGTCGTTTATCGATGATTACAGTTGCAAGAGAATGGCCGAAGGCGTTCCCGCCGAAGATGCCGCTTACGAAGCCCGTGAGAAAGATTACCTCCGTTACATCGAAAAAATGATGGCGGACCCGGTGGCTCGGAAAGTGAAAATCGAAACGCTGAAAACGCTTTTGGATGAGAAGCATATTCCGAAAAACGAACGCCGCGAAAAGAAAACGCGCTTCCGTATTCAAAAATATCAGGCCGCGCTCACGCTCCTCGAAAAATGAAGAAAGCCCCGATCAAAGGGGCTTTTTCTTTTGGGTCAATAGTTATATTTACACATCATAAGGAACCATAACATGAATAAGGTCGTTTATAATTTCAGTGCGGGCCCTTCGGTTTTACCGAAACAGGCAACCCGTGAAGCCGCCGACGCGATTATCAACTATGCCGGTACGGGCATCGGGATTCTCGAAATGAGTCACCGGAGCAAACCGATTGAAAGCATGGTCGCCGAAACGGATTCACTTCTCCGCGAACTCATGCAAATTCCGGATAATTACGATATTGTCTTTTTGGGCGGCGGTGCCTCTCTTCAATTCTGTATGGTCCCGATGAATATTCTGGATTCTTCCGCTTCTGCCGATTACACCGATACGGGCGTATGGGCTTCCAAAGCGCTCAAAGAAGCGAAACAGTTCGGAACGGTGAATGTGGTGTCTTCTTCCAAGCAGGATGTGTATTCCCACATTCCGAAAACATTTGAACAAACACCGGGAGCGACTTACCTCCACATCACGAGCAACAATACGATTTACGGAACGCAGTGGAAAAAATTCCCGAAAGCGAATACCTATCTCGTTGCCGATATGAGTTCCGATATTCTCTCGCGTAAGTTCGATATTTCCGATTTCGGTTTGATTTACGCCGGCGCGCAGAAAAATATGAGCTGTGCCGGCGTGACGGTCGCGATTATCCGCAAAGACATTCTCGGCAAAGTGAACCGCACCATTCCGACCATGCTGAACTACAAAACGCATATCGAAGAAAAGAGCATGTTCAACACGCCGCCGGTGTTCCCGATTTTTGTTATGAACCGCACGCTTTCCTGGCTCAAGCAAATCGGCGGGGTCGATGCAATGGAAGCTCTCAACAACAAAAAGAGCGGACTCCTTTACGAAGCGATCGATTCCTCCAAATTGTTCCGCGGCCCGGCCGCCGTAGAAGACCGCTCCGCAATGAACGTTACTTTTGTGTTAAACAAAGAAGCGGTGGCCGCCGACAAAGTCGAAGCTCTCGAAAAAGAATTCCTCGCCTCGTGCAAGGAAAACGGCTTGGAACAATTGAAAGGGCATCGCAGCGTAGGCGGGTTCAGAGCGAGTATCTATAACGCTATGCCTATCGAAGGTGTTGAGGCTCTCGTGAAAGAACTTCAGGCGTTCGAGAAAAAAGTTCTCGGATAACCGTCTCCAGCCGGGCGTGTCCCGGCGGCATACGCGCCGGGTCGGGTGCTGTTTTTGCGGGGTTGTCCGCTTTGCGCGCGCCCTCGCAAAAACGGAGCCGTGCGGAACTCACGGGAAACGAGGCTGAAAATTCCGGAAACAAAAAACGCGCTTGCACAAAAGCGCGTTTTTCATATATTCCTCGCGTCTCCGCCCATGCGGGTCACGCCCCCTCACGCGGAAAATCAATCGCCGTTGATGCAGCGCACCGAATAACCGTGATTCTTGCTTTGGGCAAGCTGACGAAGCATATTGTCCGACATTCTTCCGAGCACCCAAATCCAGATCGTCTCGGCGCGGCCGTTTTGCGCTGACCAGAAGGCGGCGTAATCACCTATTTCCACATACCGGGCATAGCTTCCCGCCACGTCGCGCCGCCCCGATGAAATCACGGAGAATCCGTATTCGTCGGAACCGCCGCCGCCTTGCCAACCGGTACGCGCTTTGAGTTTCGCGCCGAAATCACCGCAGTTTTGAACGCCGTCGTAACAATGCGTTAAGGCTTTCAGCATATCCTGCCACTCTTTATCGCGGGGCAGGTGCCAGCCTTGAGGGCACGCACTGCGCGCGCCTTCGAGCGAATAAAGCCTTCCGCCGCGCGCGCAGTAAGAATCTTTATCTTCGTAGCACCAGGACTGTCCGGGAACATCGTAATTCAGGTTTTGAGCAAACCAGGTCCGGTTATCCACCGTGATTGTCCGGTAAACCTGTCCGTCCCGCGGGTCTTTGAACTCTCCGGAGCGTTCACGCACGCGCGCCTGCTTCTCTTGCTCGTCGATACGATATTCGGCGAGCTGTTTTCGCTTGGCGCGCTCGGAAGTTTCAAATTTTTTAACCCAAAGTTTTTGCGCTTCCGGATTTTTGAATTTGATTTTAAGATCGCGGAGCGCGAAAAGTTCATTGCCGCAAGCGAGATCTATGCCTTTGATTTCGATGATGAGCGACTGTTTTCCGAAACGAACCGGCGGGTTAAAGTAAGAAATCCATGCCTCTTTTTCGGAATTACACGAAGCATAAAAACCGGATTCGATTGCCTCCGGAGAGACTTTCATGTTTCCGGTAGCGGCAAATTCAAAAAGTCCGTCGCTTACGGTGAAAGAAACGGGCTGTGATTCCGGATAGCGCGTGTATTTGAAAAAGCGGATTTGTCCTTTGATTTTCGCGCCGGCGTATTCGCCTTCTCCGGTTTTTCCAAAGAAATAATCCCACGTTTTGTACTTTTGGGCTTCGGGAACGGCTACCAAAAAAAGTAAAGCGAGAATACATCCCGATAATTTAAAGAAACCTTGATTCATTGAACACTCCTTAGTTTTTTAATAGTAATGCGGCCTCTTTCGCAAAATAAGTCCAGATAAACCGCGCGCCCGCCCGCTTAATGCAAAGCAGGCTTTCCAAAATCGCGGGGCCGCGTGCGAGCCAGCCGTTACCGGCTGCAGCGGCGATCATCGCGTATTCGCCGCTCACCTGGTACGCGCAAACCGGAACATCAAAAGCATCGCTCACTTCCCGGATAATGTCCAGGTACGCGCCCGCCGGCTTCACCATCACAATATCGGCGCCTTCGCGGATATCCAGTTCCACTTCCCGCAAGGCTTCGCGGCGCGAAGCCGGGTCTATCTGATATGTTTTTTTATCACCCGCTTTCGGCGCCGATTGGAGCGCATCGCGGAAAGGTCCGTAAAAGGCAGACGCATATTTGGCGCTGTAAGCGATGATTCCCGTACCGGTGTAAGCGGCTTCGTCCAGCGCGCGGCGTATCTGCCCGATTCTTCCGTCCATCATGTCGGAAGGGCAAACAAAATCGGCGCCGGCTTCGGCGTGGCAAAGCGCCATGCGGCACAGGATATCTACTGTTTCGTCGTTGAGGATTTCTCCCGTATCCGAAACAATACCGTCATGCCCGTCGGAATTAAATGGGTCGAGCGCAATATCGGTCATCACAAGCATTTCCGGAAAACGTTTTTTCACTTCCCGGACAAATTGCGGAATCAGACCTTCCGGGTTGAGCGCCTCGGTTGCTTTTTTATTCTTCTTTTCTTCCGGAACCACCGGAAACGGAGCAATGGCTTTCAGTCCGAGGCGCAGGAGTTCCGGAATTTCTTTCAGCCAAAGATCGGCGGTTTTCCGGGAAATTCCGGGCATGGACGGAACCGGTTCTTCTTTTCCGGAGCCTTCCGTTACAAAAACCGGATACACAAAATCGTTTACCGAAAGTTCCGTTTCCCGCAGGAGAGAACGAATCCCTTCGCGGCGGCGGCCCCGGCGGAGCCGGACCGGTAAATTTAACGAATGCTTCGTTTCTGGCATCATAAGTAGGTTACAAATGTAATAATAAGCCCTAAATCCGTTTTTCTGTTTCCGAAAAACCCTGGGTCTTGTGATCATTCGCCGAAATGCTTGGATTTTGAAATGAATTTTGCGCCGGACAAGGTAAATTTTCGCAGGAATACCGGTGGTATTTCAAGAAAATTTAACGCGGTATGGCGCCACCGGACGGCAGGGCAGCGCACACTTGAAAAGTTTTAATATACCGGGTCGAGCTGTGTTAATGCGCCGAATCCGTCAAAAGATGGGTGTTGAGCGCGAATGACCGCACGATTTGTCATGAAGATGATGATTTGTATTATCTTTAATAAAGTATGGAGAAATACATGAGCCGAAAAAAAATACATCGCGTTGCCGTTTTTGTTCTTCTCTTGGCGCTTTCGATTATTTCTTTGCTTGTAGTGATGCAAGCAAATGATTTCATGAACACGCTTTCCGCCGGAACGGAAAAATCGGAAGTGGCGGAAACGCTCGGGCTCGCACTTGTTTTTTGTTTTATACTGATTATCGGCACCTGTTGGGTTTTTCTTTTTATGTATCGCCGGTTTTTACGGGAACACCGCCATGTTCTTGAAGTTCAGAATATGTTTTTCTCCAAACTGACTCATGAAATGCGAACTTCCATCAATATGGTAATGGGTTTTTGCCGCATGGCGCACGGTGCGGACAATTTAAAATCCATTAAAAATTTTGCGGAAAATATTCATTCCACTACGGTTTCTCTCCGTCAAACGCTCGACAATATGATTGTTTTGTCGCGAATCAAAACGGGAGACTTTAAATTGAATGAAACTTTTATTGATTTTAGAAAGGGAATCGGTCTGATAAAATCGCGGATTATTCCGGTGGTGCTATTAAAAAATCAGCAATTTATAATTGAAATTGACCCTCAAATTCCGCCGGTTCTTCTTTGCGACAGTTTATATATCAGACAAGTGATCATTAATATTCTCCTTTATTTGCTGCATTATTCCAAAGAAAACGCAGTGATCCTGTTTAAAATGAATATTCAAAAAAAGAATGAAAACAGTTTCTTAATCGATTTTACCCTCCATAGCAATCAAATGGAAAGTTCGCCGGAAGTGATTGGGATTTTGGAAAAGGAAAGCTGGAGCCGCATTGAAAACAGCGTGGAATACGGACTCTTCACTTCTCAGCAGATTGTCCGGAAAATGGGGACAAGAATTACTCCGGTTTTTGAAGCTCAAAAAATCACGGGATTCGGTTTTTCCATTCATTTCGATACGCAGCAAATCGCAGCATCCGAAACGGTTACAAGTCACTTGCTTTTTCCTCTTGATTTAAAGGATAAGAAATTTCTCGTGGCCGACGACTCGAAGTTAAATCAAATGATTCTTCAGAATATTTTCAACGATTACGGCGCGAGCCTTGAATTTGCCGATAACGGAGAAATTGCCTGCGAATTATTCAGCCGTAATTATAATCATTATTCGCTGATTTTTATGGATACGCAAATGCCGGAAATGGACGGGTATGAAGCGACCAAAAAAATCAGAGCATCGGGACTCCCGCATGCAGCGGATATTCCGATTATTGCCATGACCGCGAATATGTTTAAAAAGGATATTGAAAAAGCGGCAAAAGCAGGTATGAACGGCTATATTGAAAAACCGTTTGAAATCCATCAAATTGAAGAAGAAATCCGAAAACATTTGAAGTAGAAAAATCTACTTCATTTTTCCGGAACGCAATACATCCATCATATTAAACGGGCGCGCCGCTTTTTCCGCAATTTTTTCGGCGAGGAAAAGTACGGCGTCCACCGAACCCTCGGCGTAAATTTTTCGGCCGCAGACATTGTGCTGAAATTCAAAATGAACGCTGCCGTCGGCGCTGTCGAGAGAATAGGTGTGAAACGCGTGTCCGCTGAGCGCATTTTCGGGAACGTGCATCCGCGCCATTTGTTCGGGCTCGTTACGCACCAGTTCGATTTGAGAATCATCGAAATCGAACCCCATTTTTCGGAATGAGGCGACTACGGCTTTCGCGGTTCCGCTCGTATCGGCTTTTGTTTTTTGGTGGCTTTCCACCACGCTTAAGCGATACCCCTCAAAGGCGGTCGGAAATTCGGTAGCGAGAAATTCGATCATCGCCTGAAACGCCACAATTTGTTTCGCCATATTCGGCGCAATGACGCTCGGGTGGGCGGCATCCTGCACGAGTTTTTGAAGCGCTTCCCGGTCGCCGCCGGTAGTGCCCATCACAAACGGAATCTTGTGACGAACATAAAAAGCGGCGTTTTCGTTCACCGCCGAAGGGTGCGTATAATCCACACAAATTAAACCCGGATAATCTTTAAGAATCCCGTCAATCGCGTTTTCGCGCGTGCTCGGTTTGAGTAATTGAATGGTTTTGCCCGCGACCGTCACTTCTTTTTCGGCGATCGCTTCGCCGGTTAAAGAAAAAGGAACCAGATTTAAGCCGCGCGCCGACATCGTTTCCGCGACCATTTTTCCCATATCTCCGGGAATTCCGTTAACCATTACAAAAATTGACATAAGTATCCTTTTCGATTTCCGGTTAAGATAGTAAAAAGAATGCCGGTGTCTGTAAAAGAGTGGGTGGGGGATAGTCCCCCTCGCTTCAGCCGGCGATCACCGCAGAACCTTCATCGGCTTCCTTTGGTCGCCGGGTTCTGCGCGCCGTCTTCCGCTACCCCCGCAAGGCATGATCTTCGGGTATGGAAAACGGGGACCAAGTAGCGGCGCCGACTTGGAACGTTTTACATGCAAGTGTGAACATATGAGTGCGCAAAATGAAAAATCGGCTTTCCTGAATTCTCCTGTCCCGAATCCCGATTCCCTATTTTTCATGCCCGAGAAACTCAAATGTAATTTTTGGATTTTTAAGGCGTTTGTATATGCTGGAACAATAAGCATCACCGCAGACTTGAAAAGTCTTACATAATCGGGCATTTCTATTGATGCGGTAATAGGTATCACCGCACTTTTGGAAAGTTTTACCATGTCGGAACGTACTTAATTAATGCGGTAAAACAACGTCAATACGCTTGCGTTTTATGCCGGAAAAATTTGAGTTACATTTTCACATGAGCGCGGTTCTCAATGCTTTTTTCAAAACCTTTAGGCTGGAAGCCGCTCCGGTTTTGAAAAAAGTATTGGAATCGCACGAAGACACGTGAGGCAAGCGGAGGGTGCGCATTTATGCGCAGTGCGCAGCACCGACCGGAGGGTAGCCCGTAGCTACGCCGACCCGGCGCGCCGCGTCGGGGCACGCCCGGAAATATTTCCTTACCCAAGTTTATTCCGAATCAGCACGCGCGATTCGAAAGTCTTGCGATCAATCCACTTAACCATCAGCGACACTTTATTTTCCGCATTCAAAGCATCCCAATACATTTCAAGCGTTTTTTCGGGAGTGCCGGCGAGAGGCATCCACTGCGGTTCGCCCGTAAAACTCGGGATCGGACTGCCGTCGTGAGCGTAAGTCGAAATGAAATGCCCGAGCCCCGGAAGCGGTCTTTCAAAAGCGTAAGTAAAACGCTCGCAGCCCGCCGTTTCCGCGTTCCCCGCGGATTTCAGAATGGAAAGTTTGTAATAAGCGGGCATTGGATTTTTATAAAAAATCCCCGAAATCCGCGGTGTGAAATTCGGGGCGTCCGGTTCGTACGCCCGCGTTTCGAGAGCCGATTCAAATGTTTTTCCCTTGAGGAGCGCTTCGTAAATCGTATCGGTTTGGTCGCCGTTCGTGATAATATGCACTCCGTCCAAATGGCGCGCCGGGTGATAAATAATAAGGCTCGGGTCGGTGAGTTTGCTTTCGTCGAAAGCCTGCGTGCGCACAAACCCGGTATTCGCGTCTTGAATAAAAATGCGGTTCCGGCTGTTTTCGCTACGCCCCATAATCCAATAAACCTGAACAAAATGATTTCCGCAAGGAGAAACGCCCTGCACAATTCCGCGCCCCGGGTAAGAATTATGGGAAAGATTTTCAAAATTTTGACGAGCCGCCGCTTGATACATAAATAAAACCTCTGATTTTTTACAAAGCCAGAAAATTAACAAAAAACCAAAGACAAGTGCTTAATTTTGAAACATTTTTAGATAGTTACGCAAGTTTTGAAACAAACCCCATTGGCAAAATCTCTTTTTAAGAGTAATTTTTTGGCACAAAATTTGCTTTATTGGAAGCGATTTTATTTTTAACCACCTTGATGAGGTAAAAAAACATGATTAAACCCCTTTCGGACCGAATTCTTGTCGAACCCGCCGAAGCTGAAACCAAAACCCAAAGCGGACTTTTCATCCCCGACAACGCCAAAGAAAAACCCATGCAAGGTAAAGTCGTTGCTGTCGGTAAAGGCAAGAAAAACGATCAAGGTGTCGTAATCCCGCTCGAAGTCGGCGTCGGCGACATGGTTCTTTACGGCAAGTACAGCGGAACCGAAGTTTCCGTCGACGGCAAAAACTATTTGATCATCAAAGAAAGCGATATTTTCGCAATCCTCTAATTTTAAACAAAGTACTCAGGAGTATTTCCCCCATGGCAAAACAACTTAAGTTTGATGTCGCCGCCCGCGAATCGCTGATGAGCGGTATCGATAAACTCGCGAACGCAGTCAAAGTGACCCTCGGGCCCAAAGGCCGCAACGTTATGTTCAGCAAGTCCTTCGGCGCTCCGAACGTGACCAAAGACGGCGTAACCGTCGCGAAGAATATAGAGCTGGACGATCCTTACGAAAACCTCGGCGCTCAAATGGCCCGCGAAGTCGCAAGCAAAACCGCAGACTCCGCCGGCGACGGCACCACCACCGCGACCGTGCTCGCTCAAGCGATTGCCCGCGAAGGCCTGAAAAACGTGGCCGCCGGCGCGAACCCAATGGATATCAAACGCGGTATCGACGCCGCCACCGCAGCCGTGATCGCTCAAATTTCCAAAATGGCAACCAAAGTCAACGGAAAAGATCACATTGCGCAAGTCGCTTCCATCTCCGCCAATAACGATGCCGAAATCGGCGAACTCCTTGCCGGCGCAATGGAAAAAGTCGGTAACGACGGCGTGATCACCATCGAAGAATCCAAAACGGCGGAAACCGTTCTCGATGTGGTGGAAGGAATGCAGTTCGACCGCGGTTACCTCTCTCCGTATTTCGTAACCGACACGGAAAACATGGAAGTCGCCCTCGAAGCGCCTTACATTCTCCTTTACGACAAGAAAATCAGCTCCATGAAGGATCTCCTCCCGCTCCTCGAGCATGTGGCAAAGCAAGGCAAGGCGATGCTCATCATTGCCGAAGACGTGGACGGCGAAGCCCTCACCACTCTCGTAGTGAACAAAATCCGCGGCACCTTGAAAGTCGCCGCCGTCAAAGCTCCGGGTTTCGGCGACCGTCGCAAAGCCATGCTTGAAGACATTGCGATCCTCACCGGCGGCTTGCTCGTTTCCGAAGAAACCGGCGCGAAACTCGAAGACGCTCCGGTCACGGTCCTCGGCCAGGCAAAGTCCATCACCATCACGAAAGACAACACGACCATCGTGGAAGGTGCCGGCGACTCTGCAGCGATCAAAAACCGCATCGCTCAAATCAAAAAGCAAATCGAAGCCACCACAAGCGATTACGATCGCGAAAAACTTCAGGAACGCCTCGCCAAACTTTCCGGCGGTGTTGCGGTAATTAAAGTGGGGGCTGCTACCGAAGTCGAAATGAAAGAAAAGAAAGACCGTGTGGATGACGCGCTTCACGCCACCCGCGCGGCTGTGGAAGAAGGTATCGTTGCCGGCGGCGGCGTGGCGTTAATCCGCGCTGCAAGCGCGATTGACGCTCTTGATCTTCCGCACCCGGATCAAAAGACCGGTGCGGCGATCATCAAGCGCGCCATCGAAGAACCGCTCCGCCAGATTGTTATAAACGCCGGGCTCGAAGGCTCTGTGGTGGTAAACAAGGTTAAGGAAGGCAAAGACGCTTTCGGCTACAACGCGAAAACCGACGCCTACGAAGACCTCATCAAAGCAGGCGTGATTGACCCGGCGAAAGTGGCCAAAACCGCTCTCAGCAACGCGGCTTCCATCGCTTCCATGATCCTCACCACCGACTGCGTGATTGTCGATAAAAAAGAAGACAAACCGGCAGGCCCGGATATGAGCGCCATGGGCGGAATGGGTGGTATGGGCGGAATGATGTAATATCCGCCTCCGTTAGGGTTTCCTACCCAATATAAAAGGCACTTCATGAAAATGAGGTGCTTTTTTAGTTTTAAAGATGAATTGTATATATATTTCTAAAGTCATGGATTCTTTTCACCCCGAAACACCCAACGCGAACGCCGATTCTTACGGCGGGCAAGCCGGAACGCCGGAATATGGGAAAGCTCCGCTGCTAAGGCGCTTTTTTGCCATCCTGATAGACAACCTTTTCGTGTTTTTAATTTTGATCCCGGCCTTTTTATTCGGTTTACTCTCTGTCATGGAGTTTGACGCCGCGGATTTCGGTTCCGATTCTATTTTTGAAAAAAATTACTCGCTTTTCGGCGGAAATCCGCTGGTAATAGTCGTTTCCGTCGGCCTTACCGTTATTTTTTTCCTGTTTGCCGGAGTTTATAATTTTTTCAAAGACGGCATGAAAAACGGGCAAAGTTTCGGTAAAAGAACCATGAATTTAAGAGTTGTCCACCTGCCTACCGGCAAACCTTGCAACTACCTTCAATCTTTTTTCCGCAATTTCATCGGTCAGCTACTTTCTTGGATCCCTTACGCCGGCTGGCTCATTGAACCGATATTTGTGATTGCTAACGATCGCGGGCGCCGGCTCGGCGATTTTGCGGCAAATACCCAAGTTATCGAAGCGAGTCCGAACCCGGCGCCGGAAACAGAGGTTTTACCGCCGGCTCCTTAAAACCGTTTGAGATTTTTTACCGATGTTTTGTATATTTTTTCCATTCTATCTTTCAAAGGATTTCACATGAAACCACTTTCTCTATTAGCCAGCCTTTTTCTCATTTTCTGCCTCTCGGCCTGCAACGAGGTCTCCGCTCAAAACGGAATCCTCCCGAAAGGTTCCTCCAATTTAAATGCGAAAGTGGATAGCCTTTCCGCCGCTCTCAAAAAAGTCAGCGATGAATTTGACATTTTGAAAATCGGGCTCGAAAAACGAGGCGTTTCCATGGATCAAATCAAAGCGGAAATCGAAATGGAAAACAAGGTTTGGGACCTTCCTGAAGGGACAAGCCCGGTAGCCGGCAATACGAAAAACCCGAAAATCACAATCGTAGAATTCTCCGAGTTCCAATGCCCCTATTGCAGCCGCATTGCTCCGGTGATTCAAGAACTCGTAAAAAAATACCCGAACGATATTAAACTCGTTTTCAAACACTTTCCGCTCAGCTTCCACCAAAATGCTCCGGCAGCTGCCGCCGCTTCCATGGCCGCTCAAAAGCAAGGAAAATTCTGGGAATTCCGTTACGCGCTCGCTCCCCACTTCAATGAACTCACTCCGGAGACTTTCATTAAAGTTGCCCAGGAAGTCGGGCTCAATATGGAACAATTCAAAAAAGACATGGTTCTCGACGCCGATAAGCAAAAGAGAATTGACGAAGACCTTCAGCTTGGTGTACAAGTCGGCGTTCAGGGAACTCCCAACTTCTACATCAACGGCAAACGTCAAGATCGTTTCAGCCCGCAGCTTGTGGAAGAAATGATCAAAAACGCCAAATAATTTGAACAAAAACCAACCCAAAGGAAAGACTATGATGATAAAACAGGTTCTCAAAGTCTCGATGCTGCTCGTTCTTGCGATCAGCATTTCGACAATGGCACAAAGACCGCCACGAATCGTCCCTTACAAATTTTTCGATGAGCAATACCGTCAAGGCGGTTTCGATTATGCTTACGGCGGAAAGAGTAAAGGCGTCACCATCACTAAAGAAGGCGGCTACAAATCCAAAGCAGCGCTCGAAATCAACCTGGATCCGAAAGATTATTCCGGCGCATCCATTTGCTTATATAACGAGACATTTGATTTCACCAACTTTATGCTGAATTCCACTTTGGAATTTTGGATCAAAGGCGCTAACGGCGGCGAACAGCTCCTCATTGGTCTTCTCGACGAAGAAGTGACCGACGGCAAGAAAACCCAGGTGAAAATGTCTTTGAACAAATATGTACAGGTTACCAAAGACTGGCAGCTCGTAAAAATCCCGCTCGTGGATTTCCCCGACCGCGGTCTCTACTGGGATCAGACCAAGAAAACCGAACTCCCGGCACGCATCGACTGGAACAAAATTGCGGAAATCCGTTTCTCTATCGACAAAGGAACCAACCCCTCTTTTGAAATTTGGGTGGATGACATTGTAATCGTGAAAGGCAACAAAACGGCCAAACCGAAAGCCAAAGTCGTTTACTGGGATGAAACCAACGAAACCGTCAACGGTCCCCAAAACCCGGAAAAGCTCGACGGCAAAGCGAAACCTGTGGCAAACGGCATATTCTATGATAACGGTTTGAAAGGTTTCAGTTATGTTTACGGCGGCTTAACCGCTCAAAAAGAACTTGAATCCAAAACAGCCGGCAATCCCAACGTACTTGCGATGTATATCGACAACAACGACTGGTCGGGCGTTTCTTATTCTCTCGGCGAAGGCAAATTTATCGACCTTTCCAAAGTGCGCAACGAAGGCGGTCTTTACTTCTGGGTAAAGGGCAAAAACGGCGGCGAAAAAGTTTACATCGGTATTTTGGACAACCAAGGTAACGATGTGAAGAGTCAAACCAAACTCGGTTTGAACGACTGGATCAAAGTGACCAAAGACTGGCAGCTCGTGAAAATCCCGCTGAAACGCTTTATGGATAAAGGTAAAGCCTGGGACGCCAACAAACAAGCCGAAGTTTCCAAAGATGTTCAATGGAATAAAATCCAGGAAATCCGTTTCTCCGTAGGTAAAGGCGAAAATGCCGGCGAACCGGGAAAACCGGCTCCGGTAACGATCTATGTGGATCAAATTACCTTCACCGAAAATATCGACTGGGTGGACCCGGACTTGAAATGGGATTCCTTCAAATCGAACGCACCGGAACTCGTACTCTCCGACTTTGAAGGCAAATTCGCTACCGAACTTTGGGAACCGTCCACCGGACCGAAATCTCAATTGAAACATTCTATCGGTAAAGGCAAACTTGACGGCAACAGTTTGAATATCGAACATTACCTCCTCGCCGACTGGGTGGACGTGGTTCTCGATCTCGAAAAGAGAGGCCGTCCGGCAAAAGACCGCGATTGGACCAAACATTGGGGCATCATGTTCGATGTTTACTCCGAAAAAGGCTGGCAATCCATTACGGTTCAAGTGAGCGACTCCGGCAACGAAATTTTCGTATCGAATACCGGTGTTCCGAAAGGGCGCACCACTGTTCTCGTTCCGTTCCGCAGTTTCTCCAAATTCCCGTATTACCAACCGCCTAACGCTGTTGAAAACGGAATCTTCGACTTGAATAAAGTGGTTTCTCTCGACTTCAAACCGAGCGGCGAAGGTACGAGCGGTAGTTTCGAAATTGATAACATCCGTTTAACGAACAAACGCGAACTCCCGAAAGTAGAACGCCCGGCTATCGTGAAAGCCACGGTGAAAGGTGATTTCAACACGGTGGTGAACCCGGAAATTTCCGGCGGCATTTTCGGTATCAACGTGGCTCTCTGGGACGGCGACTTGCTCAACGCCCGCGGCGCTAAGGTTCAAACCGCAGAATTCGTAAAACGCGTTAACCACGGTATTCTCCGTTATCCGGGCGGACTCCGCGCCGATGACGACCATTGGAAAGAAATTCTCGACAACAAGGACTGGATGGTCGATACGGATGAATTCACCGATTGGTTGAAAGGCACCGGAGCTACCGCCATGTTTACGGTGAACTTCGGTAGCGGTACCGCACAGGAAGCCGCCGACTGGGTTCAACACGTTAACGTGAAGAAAAAAGCAGGCGCCGTTTATTGGGAAATCGGTAACGAAGTTTACGGTAACTGGCATCCTTATTATGAAAAATACGGTAAAGACGGCGGTGATATTTACGGCAAACGCGCCCGTGAATTTATCCTCGCGATGAAAAAAGTGGATCCCACTATCAAGATCGGTGTTCTCGGTGTTCTCGAAGGCGAATGGAACGAAAAAGTGCTGAAGCATACCGCTGACGTTGCCGATGCGATTATCGTTCACCATTACCCGCAACACTTCGGTCAGGAAAATGACTTTGCGCTCCTTTCCGCTCCGCAGGACCTCGAAGCGATTTACGAACGTCTCCACAAGACCGTGAATAAATACAGCGAAGGCAAGAAGAACAAGATCGAAATCTGGCTCACCGAATGGAACTCCGTGGACTTCAACCCGGGTCTCCAAACGCTCTCTATCGTCAACGGTCTCTTTGTAGCCGATTACCTCGCGATGCTTGCAAAAGTCGGCGCAGACAACGCTCAATACTGGGACGTTCACAACGACATCACTCCGGAAGGCGGTGACTACGGCTACCTGACTCGTTCTTACGAAGAAGGTTGCGGTAACTGCCCGCGTCCGAGCTACTGGGCATTCCAAATGGCTTCCGACGGACTGCGCGGAAAACTCGTGAAATCGGAAATTACCGGAGACAAAGACGGACTCCTCACGTCTTACCTCACTCAAAACAGTAAGAAAACATCTCTGCTGCTCATCAACAAGAACCCGTACAGCGATTATGAATTGACCCTTCCGGACTTTGCCGGTAAGAAAGGTACCGTTCAAATCCTCAATAGCTCTTCGGAGAAATTGAAACCGGGCTTTGAAAATGACCCTGCGAAATCGGCGAAGAAAGGCGTAGATCTTTCCAAGACGGTGAAAGTGGGCAAGCATTCGATGATGCTCATTACGGTTGAATAAGAAACCGTTCTAAGATTTGAAAACTCCCGCGCTTGGCGCGGGAGTTTTTTTGTGAATTGACCGTATTCAAAAATGCTATCTTATTTTTTATGGTTTTAAATATCATCTGGTTGCTTTTCTTTTTCGGTGCGTTTGTCACTTGCATTGTGAAATGGCTTGCCTTCGGCGATTCCGGAATATTTAACGACACCATTCAAGGCGCTTTCGCCATGTCGAAAACGGCGTTTGAAATCGCGCTCGGACTCACCGGGATTCTCTCTCTTTGGCTCGGGATTTTAAAAGTCGGAGAAAAAGCAGGCGCTATCCGTATTCTTTCCCGCATTGTCGATCCGCTTTTCCGCAGGCTTTTCCCTTCCATTCCGCCGAAGCACCCCGCCATGGGAACCATGCTCATGAACATCAGCGCGAATATGCTCGGGCTTGATAACGCCGCAACTCCGCTCGGACTCAAAGCAATGAAAGAACTTCAGGAACTGAACCCGGACAAAGAAACAGCAAGCGATGCCCAAATTCTCTTTCTTGTGTTAAACGCAAGCGGACTCACACTGATTCCCGTGACGATCATGACTTACCGCGCCGAACTCGGCGCAGCAAACCCAGCCGATATTTTTCTCCCGATTTTACTCGCTACTTTTTTCAGTACTCTCGGCGGCTTGATTGCCACCAGTTTTTTTCAAAAAATCGAACTTAAAAACCCGGTGACCATTGCTTGGATTCTCGGGCTCACAGCCGCCGTTCTCGGCACCCTGTTTTATTTTTCCACCCTTTCGGCACAAGCGCTCGGCGTTCAAAGCGCTTTTGTCAGCGGGTTTGTGCTTTTCGGAATCATCGTCGCCTTTCTTGCCCTCGCGGCGTTCCGGAAAGTTGCTGTTTTTGAAACGTTTGTGGATGGCGCGAAAGAAGGTTTTCAAACAGCGGTGACGGTTATCCCCTATTTAGTGGCGATTCTCGTGGGAGTCGCTGTTTTCAGAGCGAGCGGCGCGATGGATTTATTGATGATGGGAATTTCGCAGATTCTCGGATTTTTCGGGATCGGAGACGATGTAGTGCCGGCACTCCCGACAGCAATTATGAAACCGCTTTCCGGAAGCGGCGCCCGCGGAATGATGATCAACACCATGAAAACCTACGGCGCGGATAGTTTTGCCGGGCGCCTCAGTTGCATGTTCCAAGGTACTACGGACACAACATTCTATGTCGTTGCGGTTTATTTCGGTTCGGTGGCGATCCGGAAAACAAGGCACACGATCCCCTGCGCACTCATTGCCGATGGGATCGGCGTAGCGGCGGCTATTATTATCGCTTATATCTTTTTTCCGCCGGGAGTTTAAATGAAACATTTGGCGAAAGAATTTCATGCGAGCCGTAAAGGAAACTGCGCGGAATCCGTAGCGGCGGCGTGGGCGCTTGCCCGGGGCGAAAGCCCCGAAATCGCAGCGCAGTTCACTCACTGCGGCGCCGGACGCGCGGAAAACGGAATCTGCGGTGCGATTTACGCCGCCGGTAAACTTCACCCGGAAAAGAAAGAAGAAATGCACACGAAATTTAAAGAGAAAGCGGGTTCGCTTCATTGCCGGGAAATCCGTTCCGGAAAGAAATTTTCCTGTGCGAATTGCGTAGAAACCGCAGCCGACATTTTGGATAAGCATTCGAAGAAATAATCGGAAGAAAGATTCGGGAAATAAAAATACGTCACCCTCCCTAAAATAGGGAGAGTGACGCCTCCATGATTGGACTGCCCCTCCAATTCCTTATATTCAAACGTAGTATAGTTAAATTTTCCCCCAATTTAAAGTAAAAAAATACTTTTTTGCAAGAAATTATAATTTCAGAATTTCCTCTTCGGATAGACCTGAACTTTTCACAATTGCTTGAATGGGAATACCTTCATGCCGCAGAATTTTCGCCATTTCGCGGGCTTTTTTGAGTTCCCCTTGAATCTCACCCTCTGCTCGACCTTGAATCAAACCGGCAATCTCTCCGTCTTCAAAACCCTCCTCTTTGGCAACGGCAAGAGC
>JAISUZ010000024.1 GCA_031271785.1 Fibrobacter sp.
GGATCGCCTGACTCGAAAGCACTAAACCGTAATCACGAATTTGTCTGTAATCAGTAGAAACCAGCAATTCGTGTTTTAAATCAATCGCATCCGGATCCGCAACAGAGTCATCAGCGCTGCTTCTTTGTTTCAAGGATCGTAAATAATGATGTACTTTCATTCTAACCGAAACTTCAGTAGGCGTTACCGTGAATTTTGATAAATATACATTAATCTTAAAGGCACTCTAAATCTCAATCAAAATTCAACGTGCGGCGGTAAGGAATAAAACCGGCGTTACGGATAAATGTTTCCGCTTGTTCTATTGAAGAAAACCCTTGGGATTTCAATACGTTTTCTTCGATCACAATGCTGTTGATATCATCGGCGCCCGCATACAAACCGCGCTTTGCCACGGCTTCACCCATTCCGAGTACCGAAACTTCGATATGCGGAATATTATCGAGAAAAAGCCGCGAAAGCGCAATCAACGCAAGATATTCTTCCACACTCACTCGGCGAATCGGAAAGTGAGTTGTTTGCGGCTGGAATGTCCAAGCCACAAAACTTTTGAGTCCGCCGGTCCCATCTTGCAGATTACGTACCAGCGAAAGATGTTCGATAATATCATCCGTGTTTTCCACGCTCCCGATCACAATGTTGGCGCTCCCGGGGAGCCCTTCTTCGTGGCAGCAGCGCAGCGTTTCTTTCCACTCTGCCGGAGAAAGTTTTCGCGGGCTTAAAATTTTCCGCATGCGCGGTGTGAGAATTTCCGCGCCGGCGCCGGGAACGGAAGAGAGTCCGGCCTTTTTCAATTCGCGGAGAAGTTCCCGTAACGGCATTTGAAAAAGTTTCGACATGTAAACCAATTCCACCGGCGAAAACCCGCGCACGGTCATGCCGAGCTCTTTTGTCAGTAATCGAAGCACATCCGTGTAATAAGAAAGCGGTAGATTCGGGTGAACGCCGCCTTGCAGGAATATCTGATCGGCTCCCATTTTTTTTGCTTCGAGAGCTTTTTCCTTAATTTGTTCCAAAGTAAGAATAAATGCTTCGGGACTGTTTTCCGGGCGGTAAAAAGAACAGAACGAACACCCGATGGAACAGCAATTCGTGTAGTTGATAATCCGGTAAACGGTATAGCCCACGCGGTTTCCCGGGTTCACAAGTTTTCGTTTTTCGTGAGCGGCGCTCATTAAAGCTGAATGAAGTTCCGGGTGATCCCAAAGGAAACGCGCCTCACTTTCGGTCAGGCGCGCTCCGGCAAGAATACTCCTGAAATCCATTACATCGCTCGAATCGGGAAAAGCCCCAGTAAATCCAACACGTTTTCAAGGACAAGTTGTGTACCTTGTACCAAGAAAAGTCTCGATTTTTCTTCGGGGCTTCCGAGAACGCGGTCATGGTGAATAAAGCGGTGCGCGGCTTCGGCAATTTCGAGCGCGTATTGCGCGAGAATGCTCGGTTCTTCCGCTTCGCAGGCTTGTAAAATCCGGTCGCCTTTCCGGGCGAGAATTTTAACGAGTTCGTAAGCGTAATCGTCGGCGAGATGTTCCCAGGAAACGTCTTCGGCTTTAGATTCATAATCCGCTTTTCTCATAATGCTGCAAAGACGCACATGAGCGTTCTGCACATAAGGCCCTGTGGCGCCGTCAAAACTAAGCGCGGAATCCCAATCGAACTTAACATCCATCAAGCGGCGGTTTTTCAAATCATTGAACGTGAGCGCGCTGATCCCGATTTGGGTCGCGACTTCCGCTTTGTTTTCCAAATTCGGATTTTTCTCGTTAATGTAAGCGAGAATTTTTTCCGAAGCCGCTTCAATCACATCGCGGAGCAAGTTGGAATTTCCGGTGCGCGTTTTCCCCTTTTCCCATTTCCCTTCTTCGTTTTTCTGTAAAATCACGCCGAAAGGAATATGCACCATATCTTGATACCACTCATACCCCATTTTTTGCAGTACATGAAATACCTGTTTAAAATGGAGCGATTGCCCGAGATCCACCACATAAAGGCAGCGCGCAAAATCATATTCGCGCTTGCGGTAGAGCGCTGCCGCCAAGTCCCGCGTGGCATAAAGCGTACTGCCGTCGCTTTTCCGGATAAGGCACGGCGGCAAGTCGAATTCATCAAGCATTACCACATCGCGTTCCTGACTCTTGACCAAAAGATTTTTTTCTTTGAGTTCTTCGAGAACGGCAGGGATCTGATTTTCAAAAAACGATTCGCCGGTGTAATGATCGAATTCCACGCCCATCATTTTATAAATGCGCATGAGTTCTTTTAATGTAGCAGCACGGAACGCTTCCCAGAGCTTGCGGTAAAACGCATCGCCGGATTCGAGTTTCGTAAACGCAGCGCGGGCTTCTTCTTCGAGATTGGGTTCCAAAGCCGCCGCTTTTGAAAACGCGGCATAAAGAATATTGAGTTCTTTTACCGTGAGGGAATCGAGCGTTTTTTCATCGGTGGCACGGTTTTCGCGGAGATACATAACGATCAGTTTCCCAAACGCAGTGCCCCAATCGCCGAGATGATTGATGCGGATTACGTTGTAGCCGGAGGCTTTATAAATCCGCGCGAGACTGTTCCCGATCATGGTGGAACGCAAATGATGAAACGCGAGTTCCTTTCCGATATTCGGGGAACTGTAATCGATCACCACATTCTTTTGTTTCAATGCCGCATGACCGAAAGAAAGTTTATCCTCGGCGATTTCCGAAAGAACCGAACGCGCCAAAAATTCACGGTCAATGAAAAAATTCAGATAACCGTTTACCGGTTCCGCTTTGGAAATTCCCGCCGGGAGCTTGAGTTTTGCCGCGAGTTCTTCGGCAATGACTTTCGGCGCTTTCCGGAGCGTTTTCGCGAGAGCAAAACAAGGGAGCGAAAAGTTGCCGTGGGTCGTTTCCTGAGGAATGGAGAGAAGCGCTAAAACTTCTTCCGCCCGGAACACCCCGGTGGCGGCAACGGATTCTGCAATCAAATTCTCAAATGAATTCATCGGTTTTTACAACCTTTTTCCCGGTTTCTTTGATGAAGTCTTTTTCTTCGAGTTCCTGAATTTTTGCATCGCGGTAAAGAATATCAAGCCCGATTTCGGCGCGCTTGTTTTCTTCAAATAAATGAATCATCAAGTCAAACCCGAGGTCAAGCACCGCCCACTGAACGCCGCTCTTATACTCAATTCCGTTCGACGGAATTTTATGAGCCTTGTATTCTTTCGCGAGCGCATTCAGAATCGCCTGCATTTGCGCTTCGCTCGAACAGGTCGCCACCAGAAAAAAATCGGCCGCCACATCGTTAATACCGCGGAGATCCAAAAGCTGAACGTGCTCGGCGCGGTGTTCAAACAAATTTGCCGCACCCAAACGAACGCTTTCCGGCAAAGCCTCTTTTTTGGCAACCGGTTTCGCTTTAACCGCAGTATTTGCTTTAGCGGTCATTTTTAAAACTTTCTTTACCGCCGGTTTCGCCGTAGCCTTCAATGTTTTTTTCACGGCAGGCTTCGCCGCTTTTTTAGTAGCAGGTTTCGCCACTGCTTTCTTAGCTTTGGAAACCGTTTTTTTCGCAGCAGACTTTACCGTCTTTTTGACTGCCGTTTTTGCAGCCTTGGGAGTGGTTTTTGCTTTCGCCGCTTTGGTTGTTTTGCTGGTTGTTTTCTTCTCTGTCATGGTTTTCCTTGTTCGAAGAGTTTGTGAAAATCTTTTCCGATAAAAACGGTGGCATCCAGTAATTTACGTTTGTTCCTGAGGGGAATGATATGATCCGTTTGAAGCGCTGCCGCAAGAGCTTCTGCCCCCGCCCAATGAGGGTTGCGAAGCGCAATCACCGTTTCTTCGTAATTCCAAAGACGGTCGTCGCCCACTTCCACGACATCAAAACCTTTTTCCCGTAAATAATCCCGGACTTTAGCCGCCGCTCCCGAAATGCCGCAGCTGTTCAGCACTTGAATCTCTCCCGAAACAGGGAGTATTTCCGTCACCGTTTTTTCCTCTTGCCTGCATCCCAAAAAAGCAAGAAGGATCAATAAAAATGATAAACGCACTAATAACATTTCGGTAAAGCTAGAAATCATCGGCGATAACGATAATGGCGATAATGCCACGGAGTACAATAATCCGGGCTCCAGGTGTATTCCCGGCAGGAGTAACTTCTCCAAAACGGACCGTACGCGCGGGCGGCATCGGGCATATTAAAAATCTGGAGACTAATGTGCATATTCGGGGTCGGCTGATATTCGATTCCGATCCGCGGCAGTAAAAAATTTGCCGCACTGTATTTCGCCTCTTCATCGTACCACCAAGGTGAATGTCTGTTAAAATTTTGGTAGAACGGCGTATAAAAACCAAAATCAAAACTGATTGCCAGCGGAAAATCAAACCGGTAAACCACCGTATTCAAATAGGTGCCCTGGCTGTAAGAATTTCCGAACGCATGCACAAAACTCACGCTGTAACTCTGGTACATGGAAAAACGCTCGGGAGAAAGAAGGGACGTGCGCTGTTGCCGCAAACGGTTCGCGTCAAAACCTTCTTCATGTTCAAAAATGCCTTCTTGCGCTTGCAATCCGCAAACGAAAACAAGAATTATTCCGAAAAAAATGTTTCGGGAAGAACGCATGATTTAATAATAAAAAATGAAAACGGAAACGGCTAAATGATTTCGTTTTTCTCATTCACGCGAATGACCGCCGGCTGCCAATTTTTGGCTTCTTCCGGAGTGAGCGCGGTATAAGCGACGATAATCACCAAGTCGCCCGGCTGTACAAGGCGCGCCGCCGCGCCGTTCAAACAAACAATGCCCGAATGAGCTTTGCCTTCAATCACGTAAGTATCCAGGCGAGCTCCGTTATTCACATCCAAAACGGAAACTTTTTCGTAAGGGAGAATCCCGGCGGCATCCATCAAAGCGCGGTCGATGGTAATGGAACCTTCGTAATTTAGGTTCGCATCGGTAACGGTGGCGCGATGAATTTTACACTTTAAAAGATCAAGCAGCATAGAAGTTAAAAACGGAGCTGCATGAGCCCGGTAAGCCCTTTTCCGGGAAGCGGTGCAATGCCCATACTGAAATGATTCGCATCCGGGTTGTCTTCCCACTGGGTTCCCATAAGCGCGTCAAAGAAAGACCAAAGGTGCGCGCCGATCACCGGAATCAGCCAGTACGCCCAAGTGTTGGTATCGTCGGTAACGGCAAAATAAGTGAGCCCTGCCGCGCCCACGACCCAAAGCGCATCCATCCAAATCGCTTTGGTGGTATGATCGGTTTTCCATTGGTAAAGGCTCGGAAGCAAAATGGAAAGGTAAGCGATGTCGCGGTTTTGAGTACGGTTGCGGTAAGAACGGTCGATATCGGAATCTTCCATGCCTTCGGAACGTTCCCGGATCCATTCTTCTTCGGAAACACCGAGGCGTTCCCAAGGTTTTTGCAAATATTCGGACGGGCGAATGCCGAGTTCCACGAGAGTGGTTAATTTATCGCGGGTAATGCCCGCTTCTTTGGCCTGCTGAAATTCCCACTGGGAAAGCCCGATTTCTTCGTACTTAAAGCCGTCCCACGAATCGCCGGAAGCCGTAGCCGAACCCACGGGCTGATCACCCGAGTCTTCATCCGAAACGTCGCTCTCGTAAGAATCGCCGGCAGAATCCTCTGCGGAGGAATCGTAAGCGCTCCCCCAATCGTCATCATATTGAGCAAAGGCCGCTGTGAACGCGCACAAGACCAAAAAGAACGAGACAAAGAAGATCCGTTGATTCATTACAACCTCAAGCTCAAAGTGGGCAGTAATGCCGGGGGAGGGAATCGAACCCTCACAGAGTCACCTCTACCGGATTTTGAGTCCGGCGCGTCTACCAATTTCACCACCCCGGCGAATAGGTGGAGTAAATATAATAACTCTTCTGCGAAAACGAATGAAAATTATGGGAAGATTAGAGATTTTTTATGGGAAAAAAGTCAATATCCAAAGGTTTCAGCACACGCGCTCCGTATTCGAGAGCCGCTTCCCGCGAAGGAAACGCCTCCGTTTGAATCACATAACGCGTTTTTCCGTCCGCTGTTTTTTCCGCTATTTGCACGGGAACCCCGCATTCGTTTTTGAAAAGTTCCGCCTGATGCACCGCATTTTCTTTAAGCCCGAAAACGCCGAGCTGCAAAACCCAACTTTCCGCCGCGACAGCGGCGGCAGAGCTTACCGGAACGGCTTGCGAAGAAGAGGAAAGCGCCATAGAGGAACTGCTTACCGCGGCAAGTTCGGTTATCGCCGAAGATACCGGCGGAGAAGGCAATACCGCCGAAGCGCTCGAAACCGCAATTACAGACGAACTGCTGACAGCGGCCGGCGGATTTTCAAGACGCTTGCATGCTTCCTCTACCTCGGGTTTCGGATGCTGCTTGTAAAGATTTTCACAGACTTTCCCGAGAACACCGTATTGCCGCGGCGTTGCCGATTCAAACGCGAGACTCCAACTTTGAAGCGCTTTCTCGGGTTGTTTCAAATAAAGTTCAAACTGAGACTTGGTCATGTAAAGATCGGAATAAACGGAAATCTGCGGCGAAGTTTTCGAGATCAGCGAATCCAAACGCTCTTTCGCCCGCTTAAAATCGGCGGAGTTTCCGGTTTGGCTGAGCGCGAGTATTCCCCAAAGGGCGCATTCCGCCTGTTCGGCTGCCGCCAAAGACGGGCAGACATTTTCAAATTGCCCGGCGGCCTGTTTCCAATTCCCGGCAACGTAAGAGCGGTGCGCATCATCGAGAGAAACACTTTGCGCCGCTGCGAAAGCCGCTAAAAAAAGGATGTAAAAGAAAATCATAACCCTATTCCTCCGCCGGGGTACCGCGAAGTGTCCAGCCCCGGATATCGTCAATATGAATGTTTGCCCACGCCCCCGGGCTAACGGAGCCTGCCGGGCGGAATATTACTTTTTTGAAATTACCGGTTTTTCCGACCCATTCTTCCGGATTCCGGGTGGAAGGGCGTTCCACTAAAATGCACTCCGTATTTCCGATCATCATACGGTTGCGCGCAAGCGTGATTTCGTTTTGAAGATCCACCAAACGCCGGTGCCGTTCTTTCTTTTCTTCTTCGGAAAGCGTTTCGGGTTCCCGCGCGGATTCGGTACCTTCTCTCGGGCTGTAAATAAACATGAACGCCGAATCGAATTGCACTTCACGCACTACTTCAAGCGTTTGTTCGAAATCGCTTTCCGTTTCGCCGACAAAGCCGCAGATAATATCGGTGGTGAGCCCGTAAAGAGGGTTCGCGCCGCGTAACTTTTCGGTGATGCGGAGAAAGTCGTCGATTTGATGCTGGCGGCGCATTTTTTTAAGCATCACATTACTCCCGCTTTGGAGCGGAATGTGGGCGTGCGCGCACACTTTAGGGTTCCCGAGAAGAACATCGATCAGTTCCGGCGTGTAATGCCGCGGATGCGGGCTTGTGAAACGAATGCGTTCGATACCCGGAACCAAAGAAACCTGTTCCAAAAGTTTTGCAAAAGAAGTATCGCCCGAACGGTAAGCATTGACGGTTTGCCCAAGCAGCGTAATTTCCCGAACACCGCGTTCGGCCGCCTCCCGGACTTCCCGGAGTACGCCGGCTTCTTCCCGGTATTTTTCGGGGCCGCGCACATGAGGCACAATGCAGTAACTGCAATGCTTGTTGCAGCCGCGCTGAATCGCTACATAAGTACTGAAAGGCGAGGCGAGTTTTGCGCTCGCGTCTTTATACATTTCAAGAGAATCAAATTCCACCATCGTCCGCGCGGCGCTGTTTTTCCGGGAAGCATGCACCGGATTTCCGAAAAGAATATCCGGAATTTTCCGGTAATGGTCGGGCCCGATCACATAATCGATCAAAGGCATTTTTTGAATCAGACTTTCGCCGTGATTCTTTGCCATGCAACCCGCGAGTACAATTTTGAGATTCGGGTTGGCCCGCTTGAAAGGCTTGAATTTGGAAATGCGCGCAAGCGCCGTGTCTTCTGCTTTTTGCCGTACCGAACAGGTATTTACAAGAATAAAATCGGCCGCCGACGGATCATCGGTCGCCACACACCCTTCGGATTCCATCATGGTCGCGAGAACTCCGGAATCGTATTCGTTCATTTGGCAGCCGTATGTCGCAATATGGTAAAGCATCGGGCTCCTAATTTAGTAAATCCGAAAAATGAGAAACAGCCGCCGTCGGCTGCAACGAAAGGAGTAACTCCGCTTTTCCGTAACCGTTTAACACGGCAATCGAATCCACAGGAACCGCAAGAGCCGCTTGAATATCGGGCGTGTCATCGCCGATCATCACCGCATCGGAAGCCGCCACGCGGCAAGTTTCCAGAATTTGAAAAATTCCTTCGGGGCCCGGTTTTTTCGCTTTCGCCGTATCTCCGCATAACACACACTCAAAACGGTTTTCAAGCCCGAAATGTTCGAGAATCAAACGCGTGGGTTTCTCCGGTTTGTTCGTGAGTAACGCCGCCCGGAAATCGCGGGCGAGAAATTCCGGCACGCCGGGGTAAGGAACCGTATTTTCCGTACAATGCGCGGCATAAAACCGGAGAAAATCGCGGTGCACCGCCTCGAGCGAAACGGAAGCCTCTCCGATGGAACGCGCGATCAAGTTCAGAGAACCGTTCCCGATAAACGAATGAATTTTTGAAATTTCAAGCGCGGGAAGCCCGTGCATGCTTAACGCATAATTCACTGCCGGCGCCAAATCACCGAGAGTATTGAAAAGGGTCCCGTCAAGATCTAAAATAAGAAGCTTTTTGCGATGAATAAAGTCGTGCGTCATAGAAATGAATTGAAAGCAAAGATACAATAATTAAATTTTCCGGTACCCTTTACTTTTTAAAGATTTCATGAAACCGGAAAGAAAAATACTTTTAGCCATGCACGATGTCGGGATTTTACATTTCGACAAGGCTAAGTTTTTAATTGAAAAACTGTTTCGGATCACCGGAAAACCGTTTTCGCTTCTCGTGATACCGCATTTGGGGAATGCAACGGAAGAAGAAAAACAAGCGTTTACGCAGCAGTTAAAAGATTGGGAGAAACGCGGTTTTGAATTTTTATTGCACGGATACGCGCACACCGCCGATCCGGATCAGGCGCGCACTTTCCGCGGGAAACTCGCTTTAAAACTCACCGGCGGCGAAGCGGAATTTGCGGGACTTTCAGAAGCCGACTCCCGCGCGCCACTCGAACACGCCCGGAATGCCTGGGAAAAACTCGGGCTCGGAAAACCTGCGGGTTTTGTACCGCCAACTTGGCACGCCAATTCTTTTTTGAAAAATCAGGTTTTGGAAAACTATGAATGGTATGAAGACCGTTTCTTTTTATACTCCAAAGAAAAGAAAATATTCTCTCCGGCGGTAAGCTTCGCGGGAATCCCCAGGCACGCCCTCGCGCTCGCCGCCATATACTGGAAAGCCTGCGTTCACTTACCGTTCAGGCTCCCGCGGCTCGCCCTCCACCCTGCCGATCTCGAACTTTTGGGTGAAACTTTGTTTGAAAAAGTAACGGCTGTGCTGAAAACCGGAGAACCGGTATTCTACCGCGAAATCAACGCGGCTCGTACAAAACCCTGAAAAACTCCGGACGGTGAAAATCCGGCCGCGCGGTATCCACCGGAAAATAACTGAGGTAATGCGGCGAAGCAGCTTTGTCCGCGCACTTGTAAAGATTTCCGGTGATCCGTTCCCGGGTTAAATCCGGAGATTCCGACAACAGCAACTCCCGCGGAATCTCTGCCGAAAGATTCCAGGAAACGGATTCCGCCCCCGGATGAATTTCCGAAGAAATTTTCAGCAAACCGTATTCCTCTTCGGAAAAAGGCACGCGCGCCTCCCGGGACTCTCCCCGCGCCGCGAGGCAAAACCCGCGGCTCGTCCACTCAAAATTGGTGTAAACCGAAGAAAACTCCGGAAACGAAAGAAAAAGCTCCACGCAGCTATCCTCATAACTCCGGTCGCCGTGGCGCGTTACTTCGCTGCGAAAACAGGCGAGCGGCTCCTTCACCCAAAACGAAACGCTCAAAAAATGCGGCGATACCGAAAACTCCGCCCGCACTTCCGGGAGAATTTGAATCCGATTTACCGCCCAAGTCCGATTTGCACAAAGTTCCATAGCCTAAAAATTAAATATCTTTGGCGTGCTTTTATTTTTCAAACGAGGTGTTTATGTCCCAACAAATTCCCGCAATTCTTATTTTTGGACCTCCCGGCTCCGGCAAAGGAACCGTCGGCGTGAAACTTGCTGCCACCACGCAGCTCAAACACCTTTCCACGGGAGATATCTTCCGCGGTATCGCGCCGGCAAGTGAAAACGGAAAACTCATCGCCTCCTATTCAAGCGCCGGAAAACTCGTACCCGACGAAGCCACCGCCCAAATTTTCGAACGCTTTGTGAAAGGATTGATTGACACCAACAAACTCAATCCGGAAAAAGATATTCTCCTTTTGGACGGCATTCCGAGAACGCCGGATCAGGTAGATTTAATTCAATCCGTCGTGTCCGTAAAACACGTTTTTGTATTGGAAATCAAAAACGATGCTACGATTGTCGCGCGCCTTTTGAACCGCGCCAAAATCGAAGGCCGCAAAGACGACGCCGACGAAGCCATCATCAAAAACCGTCTCGCGGAATACCGCGAAAAAACCGCCGCCGTATTATCCAAATATGACGAAAAAATCATCACGCGCATTGACGGAGACAACTCTCCGGACGAAGTCTTCAGCGACACTCTCGCCGCTTATGTGCGCTTCATGAAAAACAGATAAATAAAGAAACTCGAAAAACGCCTGCACCTGCGGGCGTTTTTTTATTGAAAAAAGAATGGGCGTGTCCCGCGCGAAGCGCGGGTCGGCGTAGCTCCGGGGTGCGCTTCGCTCCCGTGCCTGCGGCACCGGCAAAGCCGCCCTCCGCCTGCCTCACGCAATGTTCGCACGGTTCCAACGCTTTTTTCAAAACCGGAGCGGCTTCCAGCCTAAAGGTTTTGAAAAAAGTATTGAGAACCGCGCTTA
>JAISUZ010000025.1 GCA_031271785.1 Fibrobacter sp.
CACTCATATTTCAAGTTACGACGATGTGGTGTTCCAAGTGAACCAGTCTTCGGGTGCGGATTTGCTGTTTACGATTTTAAGGGGGAAGGTTACCGTAAGAGGAGCTGATACGATAAGAGGGGTCGATACGATTCCGATTACTATGCGTGCGGTATTCGATGAGGAATCCAAACGTTACATGGTGGGGATTCAAATGGCGTATGTAATGTTCCAGGAAACGCATCTTGTGCGCCGCAACCCGGTGGCGGCTTCCGTGAAAGCGGCAAAAACAAGCTGGAAAATGACTTCGAGCATTTTTATTTATTTCAAGCGGCTTGCGCAGGGGCAGGTGAAAGCGGATGCGTTCTCCGGTCCGGTAACGATTGTCGCGGTGATGGGGCGCGTGTGGATGAGCGGATTCGATCAATTCCTGATGCTTCTCGCGCTGATTAGCGTTAACCTCGGTGTCATGAATTTGTTGCCGCTTGCGATTACGGACGGCGGGCTTTTGATGTTCCTCGGCATTGAAAAAATTAGAGGGCGGCCGCTTTCGCAAGGGAAACAGGTGATCATTCAAAAGATTGCGATTTTGTTTTTTATTTCGTTTTTTGTGTTTATTACGATTCTCGATTTTGAAAAAATCGGATTGTTTCTTAAAAGGTAAGTGTTATGAAAGTTTTGGTTATTGGCGGCGGCGGCCGCGAACATGCGATTGCCGCGGCGGTAAAAAAATCTCCGCTTTGTTCCGGGTTGGTGTGCGCTCCCGGGAATCCCGGCATGGTATCGCTCGGGAAATGTGCGGACATACCGGTTTCGGATATTTCGGCGCTTGCGGATTTGGCTTTTGCGGAGCAGGTTGATTTTACGATTGTCGGGCCTGAAATTCCTTTGGTGGCAGGTATTGTCGATGAATTCAAGAAACGCGGGCTTCGCGTTTTCGGCCCCACGGCGGCCGCCGCGGCTCTCGAAGGCAGCAAGGCGTTTTCCAAAGACATTATGAAAAAATACGGCGTTCCGACCGCCGCGTATGAAACGTTCACCGACTTGGCCGATGCGAAAGCTTATTTGAAAGCGCACCCTGCGCCCATTGTAATTAAAGCCTCGGGGCTTGCCGCCGGGAAAGGCGCTGTGGTGTGTATGACCGATGCCGAAGCGGAAAAAACCGTAGAAGAAATGCTCGGCGATAAAGCTGTTTTCGGAGAATCCGGAAAAACGGTGGTGATTGAAGAATTTATGGTCGGCGAAGAAGCTTCGATTTTTGCTGTTTGTGATGGAAAAGATTATGTACTGCTTTCTTCGGCGCAGGATCACAAACGCGTTTTCGACGGCGACGAGGGCCCTAATACCGGCGGGATGGGCGCGTATTCCCCGGCGCCTCTCGTAACCGAAGCTTTGCTTGAAACGGTAAAGAAAACTATTATCGAACCGACTTTGTCCGGAATGAGAGCCGAAGGTGCGCCTTATACCGGCGTTCTTTATGTGGGCATTATGGCGACGGCCGCCGGTCCGAAAGTGGTGGAATATAATTGCCGCCTCGGCGACCCGGAGTGCCAGATTGTACTTCCGCTTTACGGCGGCGATGTTCTTCGGCTTTTCGATTTGGCGGAACAGGGAAAACTTTCCGAACTGCCGGCTCCGCATGCTCGGGCGCAAAGTGCGGCGATTGTCGTGCTTGCAAGCAAAGGCTACCCCGGCGATTACGAAAAGGGAAAAGAGATTACGGGAATCGACAAGGCGGAAGCTCTCGGCGCACAGGTGTTCCATGCGGGAACTGTTTTGAAAGACGGAAAACTTCTTTCTGCGGGCGGTCGCGTTCTCGGCGTGGTCGGTACCGGAGCGACTCTTCAAGAGGCGCTGGATCTGGCTTACGCAGGGTGCGAACAAATTCATTTCGACGGTGTTTTTTACCGCCGCGACATTGGACAAAAGGGGTTAAAAAGATGTTTGAAATAAAAGCAGGAGCTCAAGTCGGTATTGTGACGGGCAGTGCGTCCGATAAACCGCTGGTGGAGAAAGTGACCGCCGTTTTGGATGAATTCGGTGTTGTGTGGGAATGGAATATTCTCAGCGCGCACCGTACGCCGAATAAAGTGGCGAAATACACCCAAGAAGCGGAAGCGCGCGGACTCAAGGTTTTGATCGGCATTGCCGGCCTTGCGGCGGCGCTTCCCGGGTGCCTTGCGGCTCATACGTTGCTTCCGGTGATCGGAGTTCCGGGAGATTCGGGTCCGCTTTCCGGAGTGGATGCGCTCCATTCCATTGTTCAAATGCCGCCGGGAATTCCCGTGGCGACTGTCGGGATCGGAAACGGAAAGAACGCGGGTTACCTCGCGGTTCATATTCTCTCGTTATTTATGCCGGAACTTCGGGAACGTTTGAGAGCTTACCGTCGTTCTCTCGGGGATATTGAGGAATAATCTTTGAAGTATTTCGTTTTTTTTATCGCCTTGTTTCCTTGGCTCTTGTGGAGCAGCGAGGTGAAGCCTCTGTGGCTGCAGGGTGAAAAACTGAATTATACCATCAGTTGGGGTTTTATCACCGCCGGCACAGCCCTTATGGAAGTGCGCCCTCTCGCGGACGGAAAAACGGAAATTTGGTCTTTTGCCCGGAACAACGGACTTTTTGAACAGATTTACCCGGTGGCGGACACGGTTTATTCCCGCATGAGAAACGAAGAATTTTTGCCGGAAGTTTTCAAAAAAACTTTGCATGAAGGTTCTTACCATAATAAGTCCGTGATTCGTTTTGACAGGGCAGGGGGGAAGGCTTGGCTTTCGGATACCGTTTTTACAGATCCCGTGAAGCGCAAAATTAAACGTTCGACCGATACCGTAATAGCTATTACGGGGTGGGAGCGCTGTATTCTGACGGCTTTTTACCTGGTGAGAACCATGGACCTCGAAGTGGGGAAAGAAACACGGTTTTCGGCGGTCAGCGGCAAGAAACGCTATGATTTGCGCGTAGTGGTGCACAGCAGGGAGAAGGTGAAAACGGATGCCGGTACTTTCGATTGCATTAAGGTGGAGCCGATTCTTGACGGCGACGGGCTTTTTAATGCTTCCGGGCGGCTTTTTATTTGGCTCTCGGATGATGAAAAACGGTTGCCGGTGCTTATGAAGAGTGAAATAACTCTCGGATCTATCCGTGCGGAACTTACGAATTTTGAATTGAAATTACCCGCCGGGAAATAAAAAAGTTATATTGAGTGACAAACTTTCAATTTATGGGCTAAAGGAATGCTGAAGAAAGGTATCTTGTTTCTTTGTATGTGTGTGGTGGCGGGCTTTGCTCAAGATGATGAAAATATCGATAATGAAGCGGTAGAAGCCGAAGTTGTCGAACCTGTGCAGGAGTCCCGTTCGGCAGATGACCGGGCTCAGCGCCGTCAGTTTGAAGAAGACCAGCGCGCCGATGAATTTGCAAACTCTCTGCGCCGCCGTGACTGGCTGAAAGACCGTCTGATTCTCGAAATCGGCGCGGGTTCACGGAGTCCGGTGTGGGGTGAGAGCGGGCTTGGGATGGGTTTTGGTTTCGGTGCGGAATACATTACGCGCTGGCATGCCGGTCTTTATGCTTCTTTCGGTTTTGTTCCTTCCGGAACGGACACGGATTTTGATTATATCTCCTTGGAAGGCGGTACCGGCTGGAAAGTGGGTTTGAACTATTATCTTTTCCCGAAAGATCAAATTCACTTGGGGCTTTCCGTTTCTTACGGAACGGTTTATTACGATCATAACATTCTCGCCGATGAATCCAACGGTTATATGCGTGAATTGATTATGCTCAATGGTTTTCAATTTGACGCGCTTGTGACTTATTTGACCGACGCCTGGTATTTCCTGCAGTTCTCCGTAGGTTTCTACTACGCTCCGGATGCTAAGGAAAAATCGTTCCGTACGACTACCGACGGAAAGGAACTTTCCAAAGTGGTGAATAAAGACGGTATTCCGGATATGGGAATTGTCTTCGGCGTGACCATCGGTTTTGCATTCCCGGAATTCTTCCCGGATGATACGGAAGTACGCCGCCGCGAACGCGAAGAACGTTATAACGAATAATTTTCATTAAAAGGTGCAAATTCCGGCCGAAATAATGTATTATTGGTTCCGAATTTGCATCCGTAGCTCAGCTGGATAGAGTGTCAGCCTCCGAAGCTGAAGGTCATGCGTTCGAATCGCATCGGGTGCATTAAAGACTGCCAAGCGCAGTCTTTTTTTTGTTTTAAAAACCGGGCAAATAAAAACGCCTCCCCGTATGGGGAGGCGTTTTATAAAGTTTTAGTTTATACCAAACCTTGTTCCATCATGGCGTCGGCGACTTTAATGAAGCCTCCGATGTTTGCGCCTTTGACATAGTTCACCGTGCCGTCGGCTTCGGTTCCGTATTTGACGCAAGTGGCGTGGATATTTTTCATGATAGAGTGGAGTTTGGAATCGACTTCGGCTGCGGTCCAGGCGAGACGTTGCGAGTTTTGAGACATTTCAAGCCCGGAAGTGGCGACACCGCCCGCGTTCGAGGCTTTGCCCGGCGCGTAAAGGATTTTTGCTTTCAGGAAGGCTTCTACCGCTTCTGCTGTGGAAGGCATGTTCGCACCTTCCGAAACGCATTTGCAACCGTTTGCGAGTAGTGTTTTGGCATCGTCGCCGTTGAGTTCGTTTTGAGTGGCGGCCGGGAGCGCTACATCGCATCGGATGCTCCACGGTGTTTTGCCTTCGTGGAATTCGCAGCCGAATTTTTCCGCATATTCCTTAATGCGCCCGCGCTTGACGTTCTTGAGTTCTTTGAGGAACGCGAGTTTGGTGGCATCAATGCCCGCCGGATCGTAAATGAAGCCGCTGGAATCGGATGCGGTGACGCACTTGGCGCCCATTTGAATTGCTTTTTCGATAGCGTGCTGAGCGACATTGCCCGAACCGGAGACAACGCAAACTTTGCCTTTGATGGTGTCGTTTTTGGTTTTGAGCATTTCTTCGGCAAAATAAATTTGTCCGTAACCGGTGGCTTCCGGGCGAATCAGCGAACCGCCCCAATTGAGAGACTTTCCGGTGAGAACGCCGGTGAATTCGTTGCGGAGGCGTTTGTATTGCCCGAACATGTAACCGATTTCACGCGCGCCTACGCCGATATCGCCGGCGGGTACGTCGGTATCGGAACCGATGTGGCGGGAAAGTTCGGTCATGAAGCTTTGGCAGAATTTCATGATTTCGTTTTCCGACTTTCCTTTCGGGTCAAAGTCTGCGCCGCCTTTTCCGCCGCCCATGGGGAGCGAGGTGAGGCTGTTTTTGAACACTTGTTCGAATGCGAGGAATTTGAGCACGCTGAGGCTTACGGAAGGATGGAAACGAATGCCGCCTTTGTAAGGACCGATGGCGCTGTTCATTTGAACGCGGAACCCGCGGTTGATTTGAATTTCGCCTTTATCGTCAAGCCACGGTACGCGGAAAAGAATGACGCGTTCCGGTTCGAGCATTCTTTCGAGGATTTTTGCTTTTTTGTATTTGGGGTTTGCTTCGATAAAGGGAAGCAGGGACTCCACTACTTCTTGCACGGCCTGATGAAAGACGGTTTCGCCCGGATTTCTGGCGATGACGCTCGCCATAAATTCGTTGACTTGTTCTTGAAATTCTTTGCTCACTGGATACCACCACAGGTTGAATTTTGGTGCCGGAAATTTAATTATTTTAGTGTATAAAGTGATTGACAATTTATCACTTTTTATTACTTTTTTTTCGGTTTTCTAAAAATGTTTGCTTCTCTCATGCAAGCACAGACAGGGATTTTTCTTAGGGTTATCCGGGCAGGGGTGGTTTGAGAAAGTATGGCTCGTTTCTTGTTGTGCGGGTATGCGGATTATGCAGATACGGATATTGATTTTTTCGGGATACAGGAGTGTTACTTTTTATTAAAAAGGCGGGTGTTACACAAGGTGACGAGAATGAGCGCGGTTCTCAATGGTTTGATTGAGATCCAATTTGGCCCCTGACCAAGCGGCGGCACACACTTGGAAAATCTTACATGCAAGTGCGAACTTAATGGGATGGAAAAACCGGTTTCCGTCACTGCGAGCCGAAGGCGCGGCAGTCCATTTTCTGCCATGTCGAGGGCATGGCCCATGGCCATCCGGTCCCTGTATTCCTTACTGGATCGCCACACGCGTTCCGCGTTCACGATGACAAAAAAATGTAGCTCTTGATGACATATTGGAAAGTCTTTCATGCCTTAGCGAACTCAATTGATGCGATAAACAACGTCAATACGCTTGCGTGCCGACAATGTTTGTGGAGGCATATGCGAATGCCTTAATGTGAGGGATGGTGACCCGAAGGGCGGAGATTCGCGATGAAAATTGAATCCGGAGAACAGACAAGCGAAGCTCCGTTTTGGGCGGGGGCTCTTGCGCTAAGTGACCGGAGCGCAAGTGGGCGCCACCCCCAAAATACAGCCCGACCCGCGCGAAGCGCGGGGCACGCCGTTTTACTTTTGCATTGATTTGTTAATTAATATGCGCCGTCGCCCTTGAAGACGACTTTGAAGGTTTTGGCGACGAGCTGGGCATCGGTATTGAGATTGCCGTGGCGGACATATTGGTTGTCGAGGCGCATCCATTCGTCGAACGTGACGTTGCTGCGCCCGCTGACCTGCCAGAAACAAGTGAGCCCCGGCGTGACGGAGAGGCGCATTTTATGCCAGGGAAGATATTCTTGCACTTCTTTCGGGATCGGTGGGCGCGGCCCTACAATGGACATGTCGCCGAGAAGGATGTTGAATAATTGCGGGAGTTCGTCGAGACTGAATTTGCGGAGGATTCTTCCGAACGGGTAAATCCGCGGGTCGTTTTTCATTTTGAATGTCGGACCGCCGGATTCGTTGTATTCTTTGAGTTCCGCTTTTCTTGCTTCCGCATCGACGTACATGCTTCTGAACTTGAACATGGTGAAGCGATTTCCGTTTTTGCCGACACGGGTTTGTTTGAAGATGATGGGCCCTTTCGGGTCGCTGATTTTTACGGCGAGCGCGCAGAAAAGGAACAGGGGAGAGAGGAGGAGGATTCCGAATAACGCGCCGAAGAAGTCAAAGCAGCGTTTGAATATCATCATGAGCGACCGGCGCTGTTTTTTCGGCAGGGTGTCTTCGTAAAAGAGTTTGGATAACGAGATATAGCCTTTGTTGTCGGTATTGAACCGTTTGATGCTGCGGTTGATTTTCTGTTCTTGTCTTTCCGTGAGTCCGGTGTAAATAAAGGTTTCGAATAAATTCACTTTCGGTAATTCGCGGAGTTCCTGAAAAAGTCCGGCTTCGTGAATGTTTCTGATGATTTGCTTGCGGACCTTATCCAGAAACGAGATGTCGGAATTGAGCCGGATGATGCCGATACCGTGCCCCTCTTGAAGATACCCGATGACATCGGTGACTTCGATTTCCGACATGAGGGTGAGAACGGCGATTTTCCAAAGTCTTAACAGTTTGGTGGTGCGTTTGGCGATTCCGAACGAGTCCAGGTAACGGGTTTGAATTTTGATGTAAAGAAACGGTTGCTGCGTCCGGTTCGCGCGGAGCAGTTCTTCTTTTAACCGCGATTGAAACAGTTCCGGAGGAAATACGGTATTGCCGATATCCTGGTGTGATAACAACGAATTGAGGTGATTGTCAAATATTTTCACAAAAAGAAATATAAAATTTTCTAACTTGAGCGCAAAAGTTTTGGAGATTCTTTATGAAGATTGGATTGATTGGTACTGGAACTGTCGGTGGCGGTGTTGTTGAGATTTTGGAGCAGAAAGAGAAAGAGTTTCGCGATTTTTTGGGTGTCCGTTTGGAAATTGCCTGCATTTGCGCGAAATCCGAAGAGGAACTCGCTCCTTTCAAAGCGAAAGGTTACACCGTTACGACAGACGCTTTCTCCATGATTCAAGACCCTTCGATTCAAGTGATTGTAGAGCTCGCGGGCGGTTATGAGATGCCGCGGAAATGGATTACGGCGGCTCTCGAAAACGGGAAACATGTGGTGACGGCCAATAAGGCGCTTATTGCGAAATACGGTCATGAACTGTTTCCGCTTGCCGAAAAGAATCACTGTCATATTTTGTTTGAAGCGGCGGTGGGCGGCGGGATTCCGATTATCCGGAGTATTCAGGAATCGTTTGTCGGTAATACGGTGGAGAGTTTGAGTTGTATTATTAACGGTACCTGTAATTATATTATGACGCGCATGAAAGAGTCGCCGCTTTCTTTTGAGGCGGCTTTGAAAGAGGCGCAGGAGAAAGGGTATGCCGAGGCCGACCCGACTTTTGATGTGGAGGGTATCGATTCCGCGCATAAAACGGCGATTCTTGCAAGCCTTTGTTCCCGCCGGTATGTGGATTTCGAGTCTATTCATGTGACGGGAATTACTTCCATTACTTCGCAGGATATTCAAAACGCAAAAGAGCTGGATTGCACCATCAAACTTCTCGGGATTTTTAACCGGGTGGGCGAACGTATCGATGTGCGCGTTCATCCGTGCCTTATTTCCAACGATCATTTGCTCTCGAACGTGAACGGTGTTTTGAACGCGGTGTTTCTCCGGTGCGATAATCTCGGGCCTACGCTTCAGACGGGCGCGGGCGCGGGGCGCCTCCCGACGGCGAGTGCGGTCATAGCCGACCTGGTGTCGCTTGCCCGCCGGACGGATTCCGGAAAATCGGTTCCGCTTCCGATGGGTTGGTTCAATAAGGAAAATGCGGCGAAGCTTCTCCCGATGGAAGAGACCGAGGCGCGGTATTATTTCCGGTTTACCACGCGCGACCGGCGCGGCGTGCTTGCTTCGATTACCGGAATCCTGAGCGAGAACCAAATTTCGATTGAGTCGATTATTCAGAAAAACGTGAAGGACCCGGGTAAAGTGGATATTGTGGTGATTACCGAGAAAACAGCGGAAAAGAACGCGGTGGCGGCGCTGGAAGCGATTGACGCTCTCGCGGAGATTTCCGAAAAGAGTCAGATGATCCGTTTCCTTGTTTAATTTATCGGCAAGCTTTTATGATTCGTGCGGTAACTCTTGAGAAGACACTTTTAATCCTTTCGGATTTGGTTTCGTTCTTTTTATGCTTTATGCTCACGTTCCGGCTGATTGCCGAGCCTTTCGGCGCGGCGCCGTTCCCGGAATATCAGAATCTTGCGATCGGTTCCTGTCTCGGATGGCTCTTGCTTTTCACGCTCACAGGGCTTTACCGTTCGTGGCTTCTCAATTCGAGAACGCTTCAAGTGATCCGGATCGGAAGAACGGTGGTGCTTGGGGTGGTTTTTATTTTGGTGGGTCTTTTCGGGTTTGAATTTATCGGGAAACTTATTGCCGGCGATTCCATTACGGAAAATTACATTTACGGCGCGCATTTTCTTTGGATTTTTGTTTACGGCGCGTTTGTATTTGCGGCGGCTTCGTTTTTCCGGATGATCATTTACCTGTTTCTGCGTTACCTGCTCACGCTCGGTTACGGCGCAAGCCGCATTCTTATTTTGGGTGCGACGGATTCCGGGATTCAAATGGCGGAGCAATTTCAAAAGTCTCCGGAGCGCGGGCTGCGTGCGATCGGGTTTATGGATGAACGCTATCAGGTGATTCCGCATGATTATCACGGATTCCCGGTGCTTGGAAAGTATTCCGACCTCGCGCGCGTGATTCGCGAAAAACGCATTAACGGGATTGTTATTTCTCATGACAGTTCTTCGATTCAGGAGATTACGCGCGTACTTGCCTGGCTTTGCGATATCCCGATTCATATTTATGTGATTCCCGGTTTATACGATGTGGTTCACGGGCATTTTAAAGCGAACCTCGTGTACGGTTTTGAACTGCGCGAATTGTTTGCGTTTAATATGCCGCCGTGGCAAGTGCGGGTGAAGCGCCTCATGGATCTTTGCGTGGCTTCTTTCCTTTTACTTTGTTCTTCTCCTTTGATTCTTGCGGCGGCGATTGCCGTGAAGCTTGATTCCAAGGGCCCTGTGTTTTACAGTCAGGAACGCGTGGGGCTTTACGGAAGGTTATTTACGGTGCATAAGTTCCGCACCATGTTCACCGATGCCGAGAAAAACGGGCCGCAGTGGGCGACCAAATCGGATTCGCGGATTACGCGCGTGGGTCATATTTTAAGACGGATGCGTATTGACGAACTCCCGCAGTTATTTTGTGTGCTGAAAGGCGATATGAGCATGGTGGGGCCGCGCCCCGAACGTGCTTTCTTTATCGAACAGCTTCGGAAACAGGTGCCGTTTTATATCAGCCGCCTTAAAATGAAGCCGGGACTCACCGGTTGGGCGCAAGTGCGCCACCATTACGACACTAGTATTGAAGATGTACAGAAAAAATTGCAGTATGATATGTATTATTATGAAAATATGTCGCTGCTTCTCGATATTCAAATTCTTTTTAGAACGATTTATGTCGTGCTCACCGGAAAAGGAGCTCAATAAATGAAAGATCTGTTTCAGTTCCCGGAAGAAGACGCTTTGGAACTCGTGCGCCGTGCGCTTTACGAAGATGTGAGAACGGGAGATGTCACCTCTGCTTGGACGATTCCCGCGGACCAAACCCAAACCGCAAAACTGATTGCGAAAGAATCGGGTATTCTTGCCGGACTTCCGGTGATTCCGCTCGTGTTCCGGGAATTAAAAACACCGGTTGAAGTGAAGTTTTTTAAAAACGACGGCGATGAAGTGCAGAAAGGCGATGTGATCGCCACTCTCACCGGAACCACGCAGGCGCTTCTTACCGGAGAACGCACGCTCCTCAATTTTATCCAGCAGCTTTCCGGAGTGGCTACGCTGACTTCCCGCTTTGTGGCGGCTCTTTCCGGTTCTCGCACGCAAATTTTAGATACGCGGAAAACAATTCCCGGACTCCGTACGCTGCAAAAATATGCCGTGCGTGCAGGCAAGGGAAACAATCACCGCATGGGGCTTTTCGATATGGTCCTCGTGAAGGACAACCATATTGCCGCCTGCGGCGGCGTTCTCGAAGCGCTGGAAGTAGTGAAAAAAAATAATACGCAGCATCTCCGTGTGGAAATGGAAGTGGAGAACCTTGAGGATCTCCAAAAACTTCTCCACCGCGGGCTCGATGTGATTATGCTCGATAATATGGATAATGCGGCCATGGCGCGCGCGGTGGAAATCGTGCGGGAAAGCGGCGATTCCGTGAAACTCGAAGCGAGCGGAAACATGACGCTCGCGCGCGTGACGGAAGTTTCGGCTCTCGGGCTCGATTACATTTCCATCGGTGCGCTCACTCACAGCGTCAAGGCTCTTGACATTTCCATGAGGATTGCGTGACCAAAGGGAATACGTTTGTTGTGGATATCGGGAACTCCCACACGGTCATCGGAATTTACCGCGGTCAAAAGATTGTGGATTACCGCCGCCTAACCACGCGCCAGCAAACGACTTCCGATGAAGTACTCAACCGGGTGAGCGGACTTTTTAATTTCTCGGGAGTCGCTCCGGAATCCATTCGCCGGGTGGGGCTCAGTACGGTGGTGCCTTCTCTGGAACGCCCTTGGGTGAAAGCGTTGAAAACGCTTTTTAACAAACCGATTCAGGTCGTCAGCGCAAAAAATTCGATTGACCTTCCGATCGCCTATACAAACCCCATGACGGCGGGCGCCGACCGTTTGAGTAATATTATTGCCTTGCGCGACCGCGGCATTGAAAATGCGATTGTCGTGGATATGGGAACCGCTACCACTTTTGACGTGATGAAAGACGGCGGTTTTGCCGGCGGACTTATTATTCCCGGGATTAACGCCGGGCTTTACGCGCTTACCGAAAAAGCGGCGCGCCTTTTGCCGGTGAGTATCGAATGGCCCGACCGCTTGATTGCCGACAATACCGACGATGCGGTGCGCGCCGGTTTGCTTTACGGATTTTTGGCCGAACTCGAAACGCTGATTGTGCGTCTCAAAAAAGAACTCGGAAAAACCGATGTCCCGGTTTACGCCACCGGCGGCTGGGGCAAAATGATTGCGAAAAAAACATCTTTCATTGACGTTTATGACCCTTATCTCACTCTCGACGGCATTCGCTTGGTTGCCGAACACGGGAACGGCGTGTCCGAAAGCAGTGAGGAAGAAGATGAAGACGGAGACGATCTATGAGAATTTTAGTGACGGGCGGCGCCGGTTTTTTAGGTTCGCACCTTTGCGAGCGGCTTCTCCGGGAAGGGCACGAGGTTATTTGCCTGGATAACTTTTTTACCGGGAACCGGAGTAACATTAAGCATTTGCTTCCTTTCCCCGAATTCGAATTGATCCGTCACGATATTATTGAACCGATTCTCCTTGAAGTCGATTGGATTTTTAATCTCGCTTGTCCGGCAAGCCCGATTCATTATCAGCATAATCCGGTAAAGACCATCAAAACGAGCGTGATGGGAGCAATCAATATGCTTGGGCTTGCCAAACGCGTGCATGCAAGGATTTTGCAGGCGAGCACGAGCGAAGTTTACGGCGACCCTTCCGTGCATCCGCAGCCGGAATCTTACTGGGGCAACGTGAACCCGATCGGTATCCGCAGTTGTTACGACGAAGGCAAACGCGTAGCGGAAACACTTTTCATGGATTACCACCGCCAGAATAAGCTGGATATTCGCATTGTGAGAATTTTCAATACTTACGGTCCGCGCATGCACCCGAATGACGGTCGCGTAGTCAGCAATTTTATTGTGCAGGCGTTAAAAAACGAAGATATTACTTTGTATGGAAACGGGGCGCAAACGAGAAGCTTTTGTTATGTGAGCGACCTTATTGAGGGAATGTACCGCATGATAAAACAGGAATCTCATACAGGGCCTTTGAACCTCGGGAATCCCCATGAGTTTACGATCATGGAACTTGCCCGTAAAATTGTGGAAATGACCGGAAGCAAAAGCCGCCTTATATTTAAACCGCTCCCGGCCGATGATCCGCAACAGCGCCAACCCGATATCCGGCAGGCGTCGGAAGTTCTCGGCGGTTGGAAACCCGAAGTAAAACTCGAAAAAGGTTTGGAGCATACCATCGCGTATTTCAGCGATTTGCTGAAAGAGCACCTCTAAAACGAATGGATCTGCCGGCAAATAGGGCAGTTTTCCGGAATATGACCGAGGGCTTTACAGTAGTTTCTGCCGAAGTAAATCAATTGCAAATGGAGCTTTTCCCAGTCTTTTTTAGGGAATAAACGCTTTAAATCTTTCTCCGTTTCCACCACATTTTTTCCGCTCGAAAGCCCCCAGCGGGCCGCGAGCCGGTGAATGTGCGTGTCCACGGGGAACGCAGGAATTTTAAACGCGTGCATCAGAACCACGCTTGCGGTTTTATGCCCAACGCCCGGGAGCAATTCGAGTTCCTCAAAAGTGGAAGGCACCAGCCCTTTGAAATCCGAAATCAATTTTTGAGAAAGCAGGAGAATATTCTTGCTTTTGGTGAGAGAGAGTCCGCAGGAATGAATCACGGATTGAATCTTTTTTTGAGACAGCTTCACCATTTTTTCCGGAGTATCGGCGAGCTGAAAAAGAACGGGAGTGACCGCGTTCACGCGCTTGTCCGTACACTGCGCCGAAAGTAAAACGGCAATCAGCAGCGTGTAAGGATCTTTAAATGAAAGCGGAATTTCGGGGTTCGGGTAAAAATGATCCAGCGTTTTCCGGATAAAACGCACTTTCTTTTTTAACCGGGCATCTTCTTCATTCATTGGAAACAGCGGTTGAATTTCTGTTCCATGCTGTGACTCGGTGTATCTTCTTCCGGGATACCCACTTGTACCGCGGGCACTCCGGCATAGGTTGTGTGCGGCGGAACATCGTCTAAAACCACCGCGCCGGCGCCGATTTTTGCGCGGTCGCCGATCGTAATGTTTCCGAGAAGCTGAGCATGCGCGCCGAGCAGCACTCCGTTCCCGATTTTCGGGTGACGGTCGCCGATTTCGTTACCGGTGCCGCCGAGCGTCACTCCGTGAAGAATCGAAACATCGTTACCGACTACGGCGGTTTCTCCGATCACAATACCTGTCGCGTGATCCATTAAAATACCGTGTCCGATTTGTGCCGCCGGGTGAATATCAACCCCGAGTTTTTGACTCGAACGCGATTGAAGCATTTTCGCAAGAAAACGCTCCTCATTTTTCCAAAACTCATGAGCAATCCGGTGAATCTGCACCGCATGAAAACCTTTGTAAAATAAAATCGAATCCAGCGGATTACTGCAAGCCGGATCTCGGTTTTGAATCGCGCAAATATCAAGAATCGCCGTATCCACAATGTCCGGATTTTTTTCAAGAACATCCTTAAAAGTCCGGTCGAAGTCTTCATAAGAAAAGAACTCCCCGCAAAGTTGAACAGCGAGCGTTTTCGCAAGAATCTCCGAAAGCGTTTTCGGTGTGAGAATAAACTCATTCAGCATTTTAGCCGTCATTGGGTGAGACTTCACCAAAAGTTCGGCATCCTGTTTTAATTGTTTTGTCAGAGTTGCATTCATAATTAAAAAGGCTTTGGGGTGAGGGGAGGGAGGAAAGAACGCCGTCGAAGTTCTCGAATAATCTCAAGCAGAGAACTCTCCGGAATATCATAAGATAGCAAATGCAAAATGTCCGGCGGGATTCTCTGCAGCGGACGGAATTCTTTCGGCAGCGTTTTAACGGCGGAAATTTGCCAAGCCACGAAAACCTTGCGGAGAAATGCCGCCCAAGGGAAAACGGAAGACGCATTCAGCCAAAACCGCGCCGGTTTCCGAAAATCCCTTTCATCCAAAAGCAGGCTGCCGTTATCGTACGCCGCGAGCAAAACCGCTTGCCTCGGCATAAAACCGGTATCTTTTTGCGAGGGAATGTCAAGCACGATCTCCATTTGAGACAAAATAGCAAAACTTTATTGAGACAGGGCGTGCCCCGGCGCAATCCTTTCCTGTCATTCTGATCCTGATACCCCGTTATGCTGAACACACTCTCTGTCACCCTGAACTTGTTTCAGGGTCCACTCGGGTTACACACCGATTAGTTCGCGCTTGTATAAAAAGCTTTCTAAATGTGTGCCGCCACCTGGTCAGCATCCGAAACATGGATCCCGCATCAAGTACGGGATGACTGAAGCGCAAGTAGGCGCCACCCCACGACCCGGTACGATTTTCATGCAGGCGGTGTCCGGGCACGCCCATTTTTCTTATCATCCTAACCTTTGAACCGGGATGTAAACAAGAACAAAACTTTATTTGCTTTCTCACCCAAAAAAGCGTAGATTAAGGAAAATCCAGAAAAGGAGTTTTTTGTGCGCGATATTATTGAAAAATTGAACCATATGGGAATTACCGTTGTTTTTTCCGAAGAAGACAGCTATCCGGTGATTCGTTTATACAAAGGGAGCGACCGTGAAAAACCGCTTCGCAGTTGTATCCTCGGAGTAGGTACTTTCCGCGACAGTTCGGAAGATTCGCTTCAGGAAATGCTTTTAGACCTCGAAAGGCACCCGGCTTGAGCGTAATTTTTTATATTTGCCTCGTTTTGAACGAGGCTTTTTAATTTGTCTATCCATCCAGAAATCGCCAAAAGAAGAACTTTCGCTATTGTAAGCCACCCCGATGCCGGAAAAACCACCATTACGGAAAAGTTTTTGTGGTACGGCAATGTAATCCGGGAGGCCGGTCATGTGCGCGCGAAAGCGAACAGGAGCTATACTGTGAGCGACTGGATGAAAATCGAACAGCAGCGCGGTATTTCCGTATCCAGTTCGGTACTGAACTTCCCGTTTGAAGGCTGTCAATTTAACCTGGTGGATACGCCGGGTCACCAGGATTTCTGCGAAGACACTTACCGCGCTTTAACGGCGGTGGACGCCGCTCTCGTTCTTATCGACAGCGTAAACGGTGTGGAACGCCAAACGATTAAGCTTATGGATGTTTGCCGTATGCGCCGCACGCCGATCATCACGTTCATCAACAAAATGGACTTGGACGGCAAAAACATTCTCGATCTTTTGGATGAAATTGAAACTATTCTGAAAATCAAAGTGGCGCCGTTCACGCTCCCCATCGGCTGCGGAAAACTTTTCAAAGGTGTTTATTCCATTGCGGATAACGTTTTCCATACCTTCAATAAGGAGGAAGGAAAACAGGAATTTATTCAAATGACCGGCGCCGATGATCCGCGGCTCGATGAATACGCCGGGGAAAACTGGATCCGGGAGTTCCGGGAACAATACGAAATGATTACGGGCGCGATGGAACCGTTTAACCGCGATGCGTTCCTCAACGGGGAAATGTGCCCCGTGTTCTTTGGGAGTGCGGTGAATAATTTCGGTGTGCGTCAATTGCTGAATGCGTTTGCGGATTTGGCGCCGCCGCCCATGAAACGGGAATCCGACGTGCGCGTGATTTCTCCGGATGAGGATGCATTCAGCGCGTTTGTCTTTAAAATTCAAGCGAATATGGACCCCAAACACCGCGACCGCACCGCGTTTCTCCGTATTTGCTCGGGTAGTTTTACCCGCGGCGAAAAGGTTTATCATTGCCGTACCGGCCGCGAAATTCGTCTCGCCGCTCCCACGGCGTTTCTTGCGAAAGACAAAGAAGTTATTGACCACGCCTGGGCGGGGGATATTGTAGGGATTAACGACCCCGGACTTTTCCATATCGGCGACACGCTTACCGAAGGCGAAAAGTTCAATTTTACTGGGATTCCCGATTTCGCGCCGGAATTTTTCGCGCGCGTAACTCTTTTGAATCCGCTCAAGTCCAAGCAAATGAACAAAGGGCTCGCCGAACTTTCCGAAGAAGGGGCGACCCAGCTTTACGAATCTCTCAAATCTCCGGTTCCGGTTATCGGAGTTGTGGGCGAACTGCAATTCGATGTGCTGCAATCCCGCCTGCTTGCGGAATACGGCGCGGAAGTCTCTCTCGACCGCGTGCCGGCTTACGGCATTCGCTGGATTTTCGGCGCGGAAAGCGATATTCAAAAATTCACCGCGGAATACGCCATGGACTGCATGTTCGATAAGGAGCGCCGGGTGGTTTGTTTATTCCCAAACGAATACCGCCTGAACCTCGCTCTCAAAAATTACGAGAACCTAAAATTCAGCGAAACCTCGCAGCCGGAAGCGATGATTTTGCGCAGTTGAGTTTCTTACCGCACCAGCACAAATAAAGCAATTAGCGCACCGGCGATAACTGCGGTCGCAATTTTCCCAACCCCGGCTTTCTTTTTCGGGTCCCCGAATTCGTTTTCGAGAATCTCTTCGTAATCCGGTTCCAAATCTTCGGAATAATAGGCGTCCGACCAGCCGGTATGGGCATCGCTCCCGCAGGCCTTACAATGAATCGCTTTCGGCGGGAGAATTTCTCCGCAATGAGGACAAACTTTCATGGTTACAGGTCTCCGCGTTGCATCCCATTTAAAATAAAAAACTCCGGCGCGGGAAACGCCGAAGTTTTCGAATGTTCCTGAAATTACTTGGCAAACGGAATGCGGTTCGCGGAACCGAGCACATTTTTATTCTTAGCCATGTAAAGTTCTTTAAGGGAGTCGCGCGCCGGGCCGAGATACTTGCGCGGGTCAAATTCGGCAGGCTTCGTGGCAAAAACTTCACGAATCGCAGCGGTCATAGCGAGGCGGCCATCGGAGTCGATATTGATTTTGCAAACCGCAGAAGCGGCAGCCTTACGGAGTTGATCTTCCGGAATACCCACAGCGTCTTTGAGAGCGCCGCCGTATTTGTTGATGATCGCCACCTTGTCTTGCGGAACGGAAGAAGCCCCGTGAAGCACGATCGGGAAGCCCGGGAGTTTTTTCGTGATTTCTTCGAGAATATCGAAAGCGAGCGGCGGCGGAACGAGAATACCGTCGGCGTTGCGCGTGCATTGTTCCGGAGTAAATTTGTTAGCGCCATGGCTCGTGCCGATGGAAATCGCGAGAGAATCGCAACCGGTGCGGGAAACAAAATCCTGCACTTCTTCCGGCTTGGTATAGTGAGAAACTTCGGCGGCCACATCGTCTTCAACGCCTGCGAGAACACCGAGTTCGGCTTCTACAGTTACGTCGAACTGGTGAGCGTATTCCACCACTTTTTTGGTAACCGCTACGTTGTCTTCGTAAGAAAAGTGAGAACCGTCGATCATCACGGAAGAGAAACCCATGTCGATACAGGATTTGCAAAGTTCGAAGGAATCGCCGTGATCCAGGTGAAGCACGATCGGAATGTTCAAGCCGAGTTCTTTGGCATATTCCACCGCGCCTTGAGCCATGTAACGGAGAAGCGTTTGGTTCGCATACTTGCGTGCGCCGCTCGACACCTGCAAAATCACCGGAGACTTTGTTTCAACACAAGCTTGAATAATCGCCTGCATCTGCTCCATGTTGTTGAAGTTGTAAGCAGGAACTGCATATTTATTCTTGTACGCATCCGCAAACATTTCTTTTGTATTGACAAGACCGAGATCTTTATAAGAAACAGCCATTTGAAATACCTCTTAGCTTGAGTGTGAAAAAAATCTAAAAAAAATATAGTAAAAGTTAAGGATAACGGGCGTGCCCCGGCGCCACTACCGTCACCCTGATCTTGAAACTGTCATGCTTATCCTGAAACAAGTTCAGGATGTTTTGCGCATCAATGAAGTTGTACTTTCATGTAAAACTTTCCAAATCTGCGCCGCCACATTCACCGTCACCCTGAACTTGTTTCAGTGTCCACTCTAAAGCGCCGGGTCGGCGTGTCTCCGGGCTACCCGCTGGTCGGTGCTCCGCACTGCGCGTAAACGCGCACCCTCCGCCGGCCTCACGCAACAGCGTTCCTCTGGAATTGCAAACAGGAATTGGAGATTCGGGAATGAAAATGTGATTCCGGATTTCGATTCACAATTTGAAATAGGACAATAACGGCGGTAGGGGTCGAATATTTTCGACCAGGGCGGAAAAACAGGTTTCCGTCAGCGCGGCAGTTCAGGCGAGGTCATAGGCTTCCGGTTTGTGCCGCACGAACCCAAATCCGATCAACAAAAAAACTCCCGCAAAATATTGCAGGAGTTTAAAATGAAATCTTAAAAAAACTTATTCGCCGAAAGCAGCCGAAGCCGCTGCATCCAAATCGGCAGAATTTTGAACGGCCGGTGCCGCTTCTTCCGTGGGAGCCTGTTCGGCGGTTTGACCTTTTTCTACGATCGTGAGTTTATCGCCCTTGAATTTGTACATGGCGATGGTGGTCGGTTTTTTGGTCAATTGAAGATAACCCAAGCGGGCCTGTTCGTTAATAAAACGAGCTTCTTGAGCCATCATCACCACGGCGCGGAATACGGAACCGCCGCATTTTTTACTGGCATAGATGTCATCAAGATAAACTTTTTGGTCTGACATAGCGGATCTCCGTTAAAGAAGGTTAAAAAGAGGGAGAGGGATTCGAACCCTCGTTACAGTGAAGTAAACACGCTTTCCAAGCGTGCGCCTTAAACCACTCGGCCATCCCTCCGGATGGAATGATGGCAAATTTAGTATAAAGACTGCTTTTTTTCAAGTGAAAAAACCTAAAAATAAGGGATTTTACCGGAATTTTCTCACACGGTTAAGCCGGCCGGTGTCCCAAATATTTAAGCAGAATTTTTAACAAATTATCCAGATGGATCGGTTTGCCCAAATGATCGTTCATTCCGGCGGCAAGGCTGTTATCGATATCTTCCTTGAAAACATTTGCCGTCATGGCAATAATCGGAATCGTTTGGGCTTTCGGAATGTCAAGTTTGCGGATTTGCCGAGCGGCCTCATAACCGTCCATTTCCGGCATTTGTATATCCATGAAAATCAAATCGTATTGATCCGGCGTTTCGCTGAACATTTGAACCGCTTCCAACCCGTTTTGGGCATTTTCGATTTTGATCCGGGTCGGTTCCAGCAGAGCTGAGACAATTTCTCTGTTTATTTCTATGTCTTCTGCCAACAGAATACGGCGCCCGGCGAAAATACCGTTCATATCCGCGGCGGTTCCCTCCGCTTTCTCATTGCCGATGCCGATACACTCGCTGATCGCATCGGCAATAGCCGAGGGGAAAAGAGGTTTTAACAGAAATTTGTCAACGCCCGCTTTTTTCGCGTCTTTTTCAACCGCGTTTAACTCGGTGGAAGAAATCATTATTACAACGGCAGTTCCCGGCTTCTTCTCTTTTGAACGAAGCTTTTGTGTTAAAGTGATTCCGTCCGTATCCGGCATTTTCAGATCCACAAAATAAATATCGTAGGGGCCGTTTTCCTCCACCGAATGCAAAGCGGCTTCCGCATTGCTTGCGGTTTTGCATGAAGCGCCGAGTCTCGATATAACTTCCTGAAAGTATTCCAAAATATACGGGTCGTCGTCCACCACCAGAATGCGTACGTTTTCCCAATTTATATTCGAATCTGTTTTTTCATCATTTCCGCGCTTCACTTTCACGGTAAAGGCAAAGGTCGAACCTTTGCCGATTTCCGATTCGATCCAAATTTTTCCTCCCATCATTTCGATAAGGCTTTTGGCAATAGTAAGCCCTAAACCGGTTCCGCCGTATTTTCGTGTTGTTGAGGATTCGGCTTGCTGAAAAGAGTTGAAAAGTTTTATCTGCTGTTCCGGACTGATACCGATTCCCGTGTCGGTAACTTCTGTCTTGATCGTGCACAGGCCGGCATCTTCGCCTAAAAAACTTGCTTTTAAGAGTATCGAACCCTCTTCCGGCGTGAATTTGATCGCGTTGCTTAATAGATTCGTTATGACCTGCATGAATCTTTGGTCATCCGCGATCAGGGTTTTCGGAATGGATTTATCAATATCGACCATCAACTTTTGATGTTTCTCATCTGCCCGGAAACTAATGGTATTCACGACATTTTGGAGCATTTTTTCAAAATTAAATTCGACAGGAGAAAGTTCGATTTTGTTAGCCTCAATCTTGGAAATATCCAAAATATCGTTGATAACGCTCAAAAGATGTTTGGAGGCGCTGTCGATTTTTTCAAAGCAGTAATCTTTGCGTTCGGTACTATCGGCGGATTTTCCTATGGCGGTCATGCCGACGATCGCGTTGATCGGAGTCCGTATTTCATGACTCATATTGGCTAAAAACATGCTTTTCTGTTTACTTTGCTGAGACGATCTTTCCCTGGCCGCATCGATACGGATCAATATTAAAATCAATACTACTGCAAATGAAGCCCCAAGAAGCCAGAGTGCGAGCATCATATTGTCCATACTCTTATAATATTGTTCTTTGGGTATTATGAGTCCCAAATACCAACCGTTATTAAGCTTGCGGAAGAAAGCAACGGCTTGTTCATCCTTATAAGATACCATAGGACTTTCGGAAACATTTTTTCCTTGCAGCAAATCCGTTCTAAATTTTGAAAAGGGAAGGTCGGGGTTATTTAAAGATAAACTTATAAATTTTTCATTTGGGTGCGACATTACGAGTAGATCTTGATTTAGAAGCATTCCGTAACCGCCCTGATTCAAAGCGGTATTTGTGATATCCTGACCGATTTCATTAACCCAAATGTCAGTACAGATACTGCCTAACCGGCGTCCGTTTTCATCGAATATCCATTTGGAATAGGTGATTAAAAAAATCCCGTTGCTTATGTAAGGAATCGTTTCCGAGATACCGCCGCCGGACACAATCGCTTGTTGTTGCGGGTTAAGTTCCTCCGGTTTACAATTATGTTGCGGAATCCAATTCTCGCTGTGTATGGAAACGGGTCCGCCGGGAATTGTTTCGAAATAACCGTAAAAACCTTTGATCCCCGTTGTTCTGCTTGTGGCGAAAGAAGCGAATTGTGAAATGTCGTCAATATATTTTTTAAGATTCTCTGTCGTCTCACCCTGCAAAATTTTATCATGAATTTTTTCGGAAAACCATTCCAATTTTGATTCGGATGTGGAAAAAGTTAATAAAACGCGCGATTCCGCGAAGTCCAGCATATTATTGGCGTTTTCAACTAAGTTTTTGTTGATAATCCGGCTCATGAAGATATAACCCGATATAATCATGGCGATAAAAGCAAGTACTGTAAAAAGAAGCTGCAGAAACAGCATTCGATTCAACTTTATTTTAGGAAGAATATATTTCACAATAAATTACCTGCCGTACTCAATATAAGAAAAATTCCGAATCTGTATTTAATCCAAAAATAAGATATATTGATTTTAGGAATGAAATAGTCCATTAATTACCCCAAACTCTTTGGTTTGAAGCTTTTTCGGTGAATAGGGGAAAGTCCCTTTTCGCGAATTCCGTCCAAATGAAGTTTTGTGCCGTAACCCGCATTTTTTTCAAAACCGTAGCCGGAATATTCTTTTGCGTAATCCGCCATCAGGCGGTCACGGAAAACTTTTGCGAGAACAGAGGCTGCGGAAATGCTTGCAATCCGGGAATCGCCTTGCACTACCGGAAGTTGAATTTCTGCGGGTAAATGAGAAATTTTCAGGTTTCCGTCCACCGCTATTAAAACCTCCGCTTGGGCGGGTAATCTTCCTTGAACTTCAAAAACCATTCCGGAATCGTTTTCATTTGTACCGAATCCGAGCGCGCCGAGGGCGCGCCGCATGGCAAGAAACGTAGCGGCGAGAATATTATGCGTATCGATTTCTTCGGCGGAAGCTCCGGCAATGGCGTAGCACTCGCACGCCGCTTTTACCGATTCAATCAGGGATTCCCGTTTTTTGGGAGTCAGTTTTTTGGAATCATTGAGTCCCGGAAGGGTTATATTTTTTTTCAAAACCACAGCGCCTGCGACTACCGGCCCTGCAAGCGGTCCGCGCCCGACTTCATCAATGCCGATCAGGATTTTCTCCGGAAATTTTTCGTGCAGAATTTTTTCCCCGTCTTCGGGAGAATTCACTTCTTTTAAAAAATCCGGTAAGGGAAATTTCATAAGGATTCCAGTTTTTGAAATTGTTCGGCAAGCACGCGAAAGTAAAAATCGTGTTCGACTTTGTGGATTTTTTCCGCGAGCGTTTCCGCCGTGTCACTCTTTTCCACCGGCGCTTCGCGCCGGGCAAGCACCGGCCCTTCGTCGTAATTTTCCGTCACCAGGTGAACCGTCACGCCGGACACCGTATCTCCGGCGTCAATCACCGCCTGGTGTACGCGGTCGCCGTAAAAGCCGGCGCCGCCGTATTTCGGGAGCAGGGAAGGGTGAATATTGAAAATCCGGCCCGGGTAAGCGTGAATTACCGCCGCAGGCAATGCTTTCATGTAACCGGCGAGGATAATCGCCCGAATCCCGTACTTTTTCAAAACGTTCAGGAGAGCGGTTTCGTAATTATCCGGATCCGGGTGCGTTTTTTGTGAAAGGTGAACCACCGGGATTTGAAACTCTTCTGCGATTTTAACCGCACCGCTACCGCTGTTGTTTGTGATGAGCACACCGCAAATCGCTTTTAAACTTCCGTCTTGAATCCGCTCTAATATCGCTTTAAAATTGGTTCCGTTACCGGAAGCCATCGCGCCGAAAATAATCACTAAAACCTCAATTCCGAACTGTTTCTCCGCAAATATAATTTTATTAAAATTCCTCTTTGCTAGATTTGTCGATAAGTTTTCACAAGGGCTCCCTTTTTTCAGGAAAGAAAAAATGAATTTTGACCGTTATCTTGAATCTTCCAAATTGAATGGTTCCGTAAAACATTTGATGACTCCGGGACTTGCCGTTGAGTTTATTCAGCCTTGGTACACTCCGCTTTCCACCACGCCGTCCACTACGGGGATTGCCGTCGGCGGTGTCGGCAGTACCTTTACGGTCACTCCTGCCGGAACAACTCCCGTGATGAATGTCGTTCCCGGGCTTCAAGTGCGTGCGGACCGTCCGGAAGATATCCGTTTGAACGATTTCTTTTTCCGCGAATCCGTTGTTGCCGCGGCTTCTCCGCTTGTGATTGAAAACTTTTCTTCGTTTACAAGAAAACTCGCGACTTATCCGCTGCTCGGTAAAAACGGCGCGCCGCTTTTCACTCAAACAAAACAAAGCGAAGCGGAGAAAAAGCTCAATGAAATTCTCAAAGACAAAAAGTTTTATGAAACCAATCAGGCGGCGTTTACCCGCTGGCATGTAGAATTCAGCGATTTGACAAAGTCGCTTTTGGAAAACGGCGACCGGTCTTCTCCTTTGCTCAATCGCGCGGTGCTGATCGATTTCTTTGACGGCGTAATCGGTGAAAAAATCGCAAGGAAAGGCGCTCTCACCGCTGCTTGGGAAAGCGAAAGCACTTTCCTGAATGAAGATGGTTTTGATGCCGAGAAAATGGATTACGCCGCTCTTTACCCTGTGAGCCGCACCGAATTTAAAAACCCGAAAGGTGTCGCCATCAAGCGTTTTCAATACAGTTATGTAACTCCCGGAAACGAACGTTTATCGAGCCTTCCTTTATCTGCCACCCGTTACGAACTTTCCAACCCCACCCAAGAAATCCGCGAAGTGACGATCGTTCAAATGCAGAATAATTTTTGCGGTTACCAAGTGGCGAAAGACCGTCAAGGCGTGCAGGATTCTTCGTTTGTCTTGATTCTTGCTGCAAGAAACCCGAGAGGCGTGGAGTTTTCGTTTGATTCCGCCGGCGGCAGAAAAACCAAAGGCGTGGAATTTTACAACAAAAATACGCTTACGGAAAGCGATTTTAACGGTTGCATGAGTATCAGCGTTACTTGGAATTCCAAGGATTCCGTGAATGTTTCCGCGAAACCGATGTTTTATCAAGACGATGCGAAAACGGTTTTGAGAGGCGCGCTTCAAAGCGGGCGTTTATCTGCAAATTTTTCGAAGAACGTTTACAGCGGAAGAGAAACTCTCGCCGGCGCCCTCGCGGTCACGGTTCGTTTAAAACCGAAAGCAAAAGTTTCTTTTCAGTTTAATACGGTTCTTGATTTTCCGCATATCAGATTGAACGGACTCACGAGCGAAAAAAAATATACGGCTTTCTTTCCGGAGGCTTACGGGCGCATTCAAGCGATGCTCACGGAAGTATTGAATCTCGAAGATTCCTGGCTTTCCGAAATTACCGGTCTTTATGCCGGCAAAGTACCGCCGAAAGAAGTGCGGAAACTTTATCCGAAAAATAAAGCGGGCGGGGAACATTTTAAATCCCTCGCGATCAACACCATGAGTTTCCTTGCCGAAGCCACGGTTTGGGATAAAGAAGACCGGTTCCTGGTGCGTGAATGTGCGGATTACCCGTTTTTTAATTCCCTCGATGTTTATTTCTACGGCAGTTTCTCGCTCCTTGCGCTCCTGCCGCGCCTGGACGGCGCGGTGATGCGCCGCTTTGCCGATGCGATTCTTGCGGTGGATACCAAACACCGCCGTCATCACGAGTATGTAAATCATCCTTTTGCCGACTTGCCCGATCCAAAACTCGAAGGAGAACGCGCTGTCCGCGGCGCGGTGATTCACGATCTCGGGAGCCCCTTTGACGCCAAGCCCGATGCTTACGATTGGCATAACGTAAAAGAATGGAAAGACCTCGCGCCGAAATTTGTATTGATGGTACTCCGTCATTACCGCATGACCGGCGATAAAAACGTGCTTTCGGATACCCGCGAAGCCGTGTACGCTTGTATGGAATACTTGGGAGCGATGGTGGAGCCGGGGCAAAACTTTCCCCTCACTCACGGTACCGACGATACCTTTGATAATTTATCTTCACACGGGATTTCAGTGTATTGCGGTTCGCTTTGGATTGCGGGGCTCCGCGCTGCCGCCGAAATTGCTGATATTCTCGGTGATGAAACCCAAAAGAATCTTTGGAAGAATGCCGCAGTTATCGCTGCCGAAGAATTCCATCTTGCCCTTTGGGATGAAACGGAAGGCTACTTTCATTTCTTTGTAACTCCGGCGGAAACCAAAGATTTGGTTGAAGCCAATTTAGGCGCGCTCCGTAAAGCGGCGAAAACCGTTTTGGATATTCCGGAAACGCCGGTAGAAGCCGTTAAAGCCATCAATGCCTGGCTCTGTGACGAAAACAGGATTTCCGGGAAAAAGCTTTCCCGCAGAGAAGTGCGTGCGGAGAAAAAAGCATGGCTCACCGGGCAATGCCCGCAAGCGTTTATGGAGTCCTGGAACGCCAAACTCACTCTCGATAACGACGATGTTTTTGTCGATACGATGCTTGCGGACACTTACCTCCGTCTGCTCGGGCTTGAACCGGTGACGGATTCCGAAAAGGCAAAACGCACCTTAAAACGCATTTTCCTGACAAACTACAAGCAGAACAGTCCGCTTCTCGGCGCGGCGAACCTTGTGCATAAAAACGGCGAACCGCTCGATGAATTTAATTTTCAGGCGCACGATGTCTGGATCGGGATTCAGTACAGTATCGCTACTTCCATGATCATGCACGGATTGAAACCGGAAGCCTGCGATATTCTCGAAAGTATGGTTCGGAACCTCTATGACGAAGCGCGTATTCCGTTTGCCGCTCCGGAAGGGTTCAACGGAAGCAGTCGTTTACACCCCGAACAACTTGAGAAAAATTTCGGCATATCCAAACCGGTTGCTAAAAAACTTCATCAAAACCTGATGAAAGCCGCGGCACTTCTTCCGGATTCGAGAATTTCTCCGAAACTTTCCCGTAATTTGTCCGCATTCCAAAAGACATTCGGGAAAATGGCGCGCGAAGCGAAGGTGGATGTCAACGAACTCTTTACTCTGCTTCACCATACCGCGCTTAAATACACCGCCGGAAAATATTTCCGTCCCGGAATGGTTTTTGCGGTGATTGAAGCGGCGAAACAGATTTAAATCGGACCCGTAATCCGAGTGCGTGAGGCAGGCGGAGGGTGCGCGTTTACGCGCAGTGCGGAGCACCGACCGGAGGGTAGCCCGGAGAACAGCCGACCCGGCGCGGTTTTCATGCAGACGGTGCATGGTGGCGCCGGGGCACGCCGAAACACTTTATTTTTTCGGCATCAAATCCGAAAGTTTCGTTGAATCTATGTAATCGTTGATGGTTTCGTGCAAACCTTTCCAAAAACGGAGCGTTCTGCAAGAATGCTGCCGGTCACAGGAGTTAAAATTGCTTTCAAGGCAAGCTACCGGCGCGAAATTCCCTTCGATCGCCCGCAGAATTTCTCCGACGGAATAATCTTCGGGCGCTTTCGTGAGCACATAGCCGCCTTGCGCGCCGCGAACACTCCGGAGCAAGCCCGTTTTTGTCAGGTGAGTGACAATTTGTTCCAAATATTTCGTGGAAATTTTCTGCCGCTCCGAAACATCTTTCAGCGCGACACATTTTTCATTGCCCTGCTCGGCTATATCAATTATCATGCGAAGGGCGTACCGACCCCGGGTTGAAATTTTCATTCGCGGCCTCCCATGGAAAAAGCCTGTTCCAAATCTTGAATTAAATCTTCGGCGTTTTCAATGCCTATGGAAAGCCGGAGAAGTTTGTCGTTAATCCCTTTTTTATCGCGTACTGCCGCCGGCACATCCGCATGCGTCTGCAAAAACGGATAAGTGATGAGCGAATCCGTGCCGCCGAGACTTTCGGCAAAATAAATCAGTTTCACATGATTCAGAATATGTTCGGCTGTTTCGCGGGAATCGACCTCAAAACTGATCACGCCGCCGAAACCTCTCGCCTGACTCTTGGAAATCGCGAATTCCGGATGATTTTCAAAACCCGTGTAATACACTTTTTTCACCTTTTTGCAATTCAAAAGAAAATGCGCGATTTTCCGCGTGTTCTCTTCGATTTTATCCATCCGGACGGCGAGAGTCTTGATACCGCGAATCAAAAGCCACGCATCGAAAGGAGCGAGCATGGAACCGACGGTCTTGGAAATAAAGCGAATTTTTTCAATCAACTCTTCCGAACGCGTTACGAGGAAACCCGCGAGCGTATCGTTGTGCCCGCCGAGAAACTTAGTTCCGCTGTGCAAAACAATGTCGGCGCCGAGAGCGAGTGGTTTTTGCAAATAAGGCGTGAGAAACGTATTATCCACCGCAAGCAAAAGCCCGTGTTCTCCGGCAAGCGCCGCGCATGCCGCAATATCTGTGACCTGAAGCATCGGATTCGTAGGCGTTTCCACATAAATGGCTTTCGTATTCGGCTTAATATTTGCGGCAATCTCCGGAAGGTGAGACGTATTCACAAAGTCAAATTCGATCCCGTTCTTGGCGGCAATCGTATGAAAATACCGCACCACGCCGCCGTATAAATCATCGGAAACAATCAGGTGATCGCCCGGAGAAAAAAGCGCCGTCATCGCGCTGAAAGCGGCCATCCCGCTCGAAAACGCTGCCGCGCCCGCGCCGCCTTCCAGCGTACCAATTAGTTCCTCGAGTTTCTCCCGCGTTGGGTTTTGTACCCGCGAATAATCATAACCGGTACTCTCGCCCACGCCTTTATGGGCAAACGTCGCCGTCTGATAAATCGGCACCGAAAGCGAACCCGTATAATCGGGATTGTTTCCGGAGCCATGCACGCAAATGGTATCCAAATTCATAGAAAACTTCCTTTTCGGGGCACAAGATAGTAATTTTTCTCGAAAACATAGTATTTATATAGGAAAAATATCTGAAATTAAACCGGTTGAAGAAACCGGATTTGCTTTTTCATGGTAATGCTCCCCAAAACATAAAAAATGGATAAAAAAACCTGCCGGGGAATTAAAATTTCTCCCGGCAGCTCCCTTTCGCTTGGCGAAAGGGACCGGGCTCGCATTTTGCCAAGCAGCAAGCTGCTGAACAAAACGGAGCCGCTCTCGCTATAGCGCGCGTCTCCGCCCATACGGGTGGAGATCCCTGCTGCAGAAACAATGTTTTACAATTCTCAATTTTAGATATTATCTTTTATTTGAAATCTTTATAAAAAAATTAAGAGAAACCTATCATGCCGCACCATCATCACGATCATCATTCTTCACCGGCTGAAAAAAGTAATATCGGGCTTGCGTTTTTCCTGAATTTATCGTTTACCGTTATTGAATTGATCGGCGGTTTTTTAACCAATAGCGTCGCTATTATTTCGGATGCGGTTCATGATTTCGGCGACAGTTTATCGCTTGGGCTCGCGTGGTATTTTCAAAAACTGTCCCGGAAAGGGAGTTCGAAACATTTTTCTTACGGTTATAAACGTTTTTCGCTTTTAGGAGCTATTATCAACTGCATTATTCTCGTTGTCGGCAGCATTTATATTCTGTCGGAAGCGATTCCCCGCTTATTTGCGCCGCAGGAGACAAACGCCAAAGGAATGTTTCTCCTGGCTGTTTTCGGAATTGTTGTTAACGGCATTGCCGTACTGCGCACGCGCAAAGCAAAGTCCATTAACGAAAGAGTGATTTCGCTGCATTTGCTCGAAGATGTTTTGGGCTGGGCGGCGGTTTTATTGGGTTCGGCAGTCATGTATTTTACCGGTTGGACGATTATTGACCCGATTCTTTCCCTGTTCATCGCTTGTTTTGTGTTATTCAATGTTTTTAAAAATATTAAACTGGTGCTGCCGATTTTGCTGCAAGGTACGCCGGCGGAAATCGATCAGGAAAGCATCGCTCAAAAATTGAAGGAATTTAAAAACGTAGCGAACATCCATGATTTGCATATATGGTCGTTAGATGAAGAATACGCGGTTCTCACCGTTCATATTCGCCTGAATGAAAATTTGTCGATGGAAAAGCTCGCGGAATTGAAAAGTCAAATTCGTTCCGTTCTCGAAAAAGAAAAAATACCTCATGCCACTATTGAATTTGAAATGCCGGATGAAAAATGTGTTTTTGAGGAATGCATTTAAAAGGAAGATTTTTATTGGGAATTCCTTAAATTTTCTTGAATTTTTCAAATTCATACTATTTATATAGGAAAAATGTTTTATATTTTCGGCGGAATTTTCAGCGCTGTTATTCCGTAAAAATAAAGGAAAAATATGGAAGATTTTAACTTCGATACCGTTCAGGAAAGAAAGAATACGAATTCTATTAAATACGATTTTGCCGTTGCCCGCGGGAAACGCGAAGGGCTTTTACCGCTTTGGGTAGCGGATATGGATTTTCAAACGCCGCCGGAGGTGAGGGAAGCTCTTGTGAAGTGCGCCGAACATGGGATTTTCGGTTATTCCGAACCGCAGGCGGGGTATTATGAGGCGGTTTGCGCCTGGTTCTCGAAGTATTTCGGTTACGATACCAAACCGGAGTGGATTGTCAAAACGCCGGGCGTGGTTTTTGCCATTGCGGTAGCGGTGCGGGCTTTTGCCGAAAAAGGCGATGCGGTTATGATTCAGCGCCCGGTTTATTATCCGTTTTCGGCGGTGATTCTTGAAAACAAATGCAAACTTGTCAATAATCCGCTCGTATATCAAGACGGAAAATACGGGATTGACTTTGAAGACTTTGAACGGAAAATGGTAGAAAACCGTGTGAAACTTTTTATTTTGTGTAACCCGCATAATCCTGTCGGCAGAGTCTGGACCCGGGAAGAATTGGAGAGGATAGGGGATATCTGTTTGAAACACGGCTGTCTGGTGCTTTCCGATGAAATTCACTGTGATTTTGTTTATGCTCCTCGGAAGCATACGGTTTTTGCAACGATCAAACCGGAGTTTGGGGAAAACTCCATTATCTGCACGGCGCCGAGCAAAACCTTTAATCTGGCGGGTTTACAGGTTTCCAACGTTTTTATCCAGAATGCAAAACTCAGGAAAAGATTTGAAACGGAATCAATCAAAACAGGTTACTCACAACTGAACACTATGGGAATAGCCGCCTGCGAAGCGGCTTACCGTCACGGAAGCGGGTGGCTTCACAGGTTGAAAGAATACCTCTCCGAAAATATTAAACTGGTGGGGGAATTTGCCGAACGAAACGGAATTAAGTTAATCCCGACAGAGGGAACTTATTTGGTGTGGCTTGATTTTTCTCCGCTTGGTTTTTCCGATGACGAACTGGATCACTTGATTGAAAATAAAGCGGGTTTGTGGCTCGACGACGGGCGTATGTTCGGTAAAGAAGGTTCCGGTTTTCAGCGTATCAATGTGGCGTGCCCGCGTTCGATTTTAGCAGACGCGCTTTCCCGGTTGGAAAAAGCGATAACCGGAAAATAAAAAAAACGGAAATATCGTTTGACAGTATTTGTTTTATAAACTATCTTACAATTCATATAGTTTTACTATGAAATAAAGGAAGTATTATGGCAATCGCAAAGAAACTCACAGACCTGATCGGGAACACACCGCTTCTCGAACTTGGCAACTATTCAAGCAAAGCCGGTGTGAAAGCGCGCCTCGCGGCAAAACTCGAATACTTCAACCCGCTCGGCAGCGTGAAAGACCGTATCGCCTTTGCGATGATCGAAGCTGCAGAACGTGCCGGCAAGATCAACAAAAATACGGTGATTATTGAACCGACCAGCGGAAATACCGGGGTAGGACTTGCGTTTGTTTGTGCCTCTAAAGGTTACCGTTTGATTCTTGTGATGCCCGAAACCATGAGCGTAGAGCGCCGCCGTTTGGTGAGTGCGCTCGGCGCGGAACTCGTGCTGACCGAAGGCGCTAAAGGCATGAAAGGCGCGATTGCGAAAGCGGAAGAACTCGCGAAGGAGAACCCCGATTCGTTTATCCCGCAACAGTTTGAAAACCCGGCGAACCCGGAAATTCACCGCAAAACAACCGCCGAAGAAATTTGGCGGGACACAAACGGCGAAGTGGCGGCATTTGTGGCGGGCGTTGGAACGGGCGGAACGCTTACCGGTGTGGGCGAAGTCTTGAAAGCAAGGAATCCGAACGTGAAAATTTTTGCCGTGGAACCGTTCGATTCTCCGGTGCTTTCGGGCGGCGCGCCGGGGGCGCATAAAATTCAAGGCATCGGCGCGGGGTTTGTGCCGAAGGTATTGGACGTTAAAATCATTGATGAAATCATCAAGGTGAAAAACGAAGAAGCCTTTGCGGCTTCTCGCGCCCTCGCGAAAACGGAAGGTTTGCTTGTTGGGATTTCCTCGGGCGCGGCAACGTTTGCAGCTACAGAAATTGCAAAACGTCCCGAGTTCGCCGGAAAACTCATTGTGGTGCTTCTTCCGGATACCGGCGAGCGTTACCTCTCGACTTCGCTTTTTACCGAAGAATAATTTGTTTGCAACCCGGACCGAATCTTCACGAAAGCGTGAGGCAGGCGGAGGGGCGCGCCTTTGGCGCGCTGTGCCGGATTTTCCGGTTCTTCGGATACGGAACTTTCGGGACAAAGTTGCGGTACAGACAAAGAAAATCTTACATGCCGAATCGAACTTAACTTATGTGCAAAATGGGATAAGGGATAAGAAGACTCCGTTTTCATGTCCCCTGTCCCGTTTCCCATATCCTTGATATTCATACTTGCTTGCAAAAATCCGGCACCGACCGGAGGGTAGCCCGGAGCCCCGCCGACCCGGCGCGGTTTTCACGCCGGCGGAGCATGATGCGCCGGGACACGCACAAATTTTGAAGAAACATTTCATTCCCGGCGGATTTTAACTATTTTTTGAACAGTCATTTTTGCGACGGAGTTTAAAATGCCTGCACTTCACATTGATGAAAACAGTTTTGATAAAGTCATCGGTCAGAGTTTGCCGGTGCTTGTGGATTTTTGGGGAGCGGGTTGCCGTCCGTGCCAAATGATGGGGCCAATCGTAGATGAGCTTGCCGATGAACTTCAAGGGCGCGCGCTCGTGGCGAAAGTGGATGTGTATGCACACGGCGCTCTTGCGAACCGTTTCGGCATTACGAGCATTCCGAATTTGAAGATTTTTAAGAACGGTGTGGAAGTCGGCAATATTGTCGGCGCCGTTCCGAAATCAACTTTGCTTGCCGCTCTCGAAAAACATTTTTAAGAGCGGTTTGTGGGTCGGATTCCTCCAAAGCTTCCGGATAAGCATGAGAGAAAAAAGAAACGCCGCGTCCGTGCCGGACTGGTGATTGTTTCTGTTTTCTTGGCGGTGGGTTTTATCGTTTATCTGTTTTTGTCGCGCAGCGGTTTTTGGCTCGTGCAAGATGATTCGTTTGAGCATGTACCCTGGGTTTTCGTTCTTGACGGACAGACTGCCGATTTGGAACGCACGCGATTTGCCGGAGATTTACTTCTTTCGGGGCGCGCGGATTCCGTTCTTATTTACGGCCGACGGATTTTTTGGGATAAGAATAACGCGGATTTTTACGCCGAAGACCTGATGCGTTCCGGAAATATCGACGCTTCCCGTATTTTTTTATTCCGCCACGACGATCCTTCTACGATTGAAGAAGCGTATTCTTCCATTCCCTGGATGAAAGAGCGCGGGATCGATTCGGTGCTGCTCGTGACTTCGGCAGCGGCGTCCAAGCGGGTGAAACAAATTTTTGAAACTCTCGGCGGCGATTCGATTACTTTCCTCACGACCGACATTCATCACTACCTCTACAACCCGGGAAATTGGGCGTTCGAAAGGGAATCCCGGAAAATCTGGCTTCGCGAATGGGCGGCGCTTCTTTATTCCAAGTGGGATCTTTTGTGGGCAAAACCGGCGGTCGCTGTTCCCGGGCGTTTGTATCCGGCGGTTCCTTTGGAAAGTGCCGGTGA
>JAISUZ010000050.1 GCA_031271785.1 Fibrobacter sp.
CCTCTGTTCGTAAGGTCATGTAAAACTTTCTAAATGTGCGCCGCCACTTGGTTTTTCGCATCGGTTTAGTCCGCAATATTATGTAAGACTCTTCAAGTGTGCGACGATACCTATTCGCTACCCCCATAGTTCGATCCGGCATGTAATGTCATCATCATGAGCCGCATCTCTTTTTGTCATCGCGAACGCGGAACGCATCTTTGTCTTCACGAGCCACGCAGTGGCGTGATGATCTGGTGAAGAACAATACAGAATCCGGATGGCCGCGGGCGATGCCTTCGCCATGACAAATTCATCGCCACTTTGTCCTGAATCCCTATTTGCGCACCTATTGAGTTCGTTAGGTTATGTAAGATTTTTTACCCCTAAGCGCGGTTCTCAACGCTCCGCGACAAATTTTCAGGCTGGAAGCCGCTCCAATTTGTCGCGGAGCGTTGGAATCGCGCGGGAGTGGCATTTTACATTTTTAAGGCGTTTGTATATGCCTTTTCTTCGCGTGAGGGATAGTGACCCGAAGGGCGGAGCCGCGTTGGGCGATTCCGGTGAATATCTGCGCGGCTCCGTTTTTGGAGGCGCTTTAGCGCCCCGAAAATATAGCCTGATCGGCGCGGCATCGCGCCGGACACGCCCTGTTACCATTTATGTTTTGCGATTTACTAATTTTCAAGCTATGGATTCGCCGGTTCTTTTTGCTTTTTTATTGACGCTCCTGGCCGGGCTTTCCACCGGAATCGGGAGCGTGATTGCGTTTCTTTCCAAGAAATTCAGTCCGAAGTTTTTAGCGGTTTCGCTTGGCTTTTCGGCGGGCGTGATGATTTATGTTTCTTTTGTGGAACTTTTTGCGCAGGCCAGAGGGGTTTTGACGCGGGAGCTTGGCGGCAATACCGGTTATCCGGTGACGGTGCTTTCTTTTTTTCTCGGCATCGGTTTGATTGCGCTCATAGATAAATTAATTCCTTCTTACGAAAATCCGCACGAATATACGTCTCCCGAAAAAATGGAGAGCGAACCTCCGGAGCAAAAAAATCGTTTGAAACGGATGGGGTTTCTTTCGGCGGTGGCGATTACGGTGCATAATTTCCCTGAGGGACTTGCGACTTTTATGAGTGCGCTCGAAAGTCCGACGCTCGGGGTGACGATCGCCGTGGCGATTGCGATTCATAATATTCCGGAAGGGCTTGCGGTTTCCACGCCGATTTATTACGCGACCAAGAGCCGCAAACGCGCTTTTATTTTTTCTTTTTTATCGGGGCTTGCCGAACCGCTCGGGGCGCTCATCGGTTACTTTGTACTGCGTTCTTTTTTCAGCGATACGTTATTCGGCGGCACGATTGCAGGGGTGGCGGGAATTATGGTTTACGTTGCCCTGGACGGCCTTTTGCCGACGGCGGAAGAATTCGGCGAACATCATCTCGCGATCGGCGGGCTGATTGCCGGTATGATTGTGATGGCTCTGAGTCTGCTTCTTTTTAATTGAGAATTTTTATGAATGATAATCGATCCCCTCTCGGAAAAACGCTGGAAGAAAGTATTCGCTTTCTCGGTATGGCGAAAACCGAGTTTGCCGGTAAAGTGAATTTATCCGAAACCGCGCTCGAAGAACTGATGAGCGGAACCCGCGCCCTGACTCCGGAGCTTGCGCTCTGTTTGGAATCGGTGACGGGTACGCCCGCGAATCTTTGGAAACGGCTTGAGTCGAAATACCGGAGAAGCTTGTAATGGATCAGGAAAAAATTTGGGAAAAAGCCTGTGCGGTACTGCCGGGCGGCGTTAATTCTCCGGTGCGCGCTTTCGGCGGTGTCGGCGGTATTCCGGTTTTTATGAAGCGTTCCGAGGGCGCGTTTCTTTTTGATGAAAACGATAAGGCTTACATTGATTTGGTGCTTTCCTGGGGGCCGATGATCCTCGGGCATAATCCGCCGGAAGTCGTAGAAGCTTTGAAAGATCAGCTTTCCCGGGGTTTGAGTTTCGGGACCTGCACCGGCGCTGAGGCAAACCTTGCCGAGTTGATTTTAAGCATGATTCCCGGTATGGGAATGCTGCGCCTTGTGAATTCCGGTACGGAAGCGACCATGAGTGCGGTGCGTGCGGCGCGCGGTTATACCGGGCGGGATAAAATCATGAAGTTCCGCGGGTGTTACCACGGGCACGGCGATTCTTTTTTAATTCAGGCGGGTTCGGGCGCTTTGACTCACGGGGCGCCGAGTTCGCTCGGGGTGACTGCCGGAACGGCTGCCGATACGCTCGTTGCCGATTATAACGATTTGAATGCCGCAGAGAATTTGTTTGAAACGTATCCGGATTCCATCGCCGCTGTGATCGTCGAGCCGGTGGCGGGAAACATGGGCGTGGTACCTCCGGCGCCCGGATTCCTCGAAGGTTTGCGGAGCCTCTGTTCCCGCTTCGGGAGCGTTCTTATTTTCGATGAGGTGATGACCGGGTTTCGTGTGGCGCGCGGCGGTGCGGCGGAACGATTCTCCGTTCAGCCCGATATGATCACCCTCGGAAAAATTGCTGGCGGCGGGCTTCCGCTTGCCGCTTATGCCGGGAAGAGAGAAATCATGAGCGTGGTGAGTCCGCTCGGTAAAGTGTATCAGGCGGGCACGCTTTCCGGAAACCCCATGGCTGTCGCTGCCGGCACGGCGCACCTCCGGCTTCTCGAACAAAAGAATCCTTGGAAAAAACTGGAAGAAAAAACGGGGTATTTGTGCAGCGGTTTAAGGAAAGCCGCGGCGAAGCACGGAGCGCCGGTACAAGTGAATCAAGTGGGTTCCATGTTTACTTTGTTTTTTACTTCAAAGCCGGTGACGGACACAAAAACCGCGCTTGCGGCCGATGCCGTTGCTTTTGCCCGCTTTTTCCACGCGATGCTTGAGGAAGGAATTTATTTTCCGCCGTCTCAATATGAATCCGCTTTTTTATCCCTTGCGCACGAGCAAAAACATTTGGATAAAATCATTCAAGCGGCGGAAACTTTTTTTGAAAAAGGAACGAATGTATGACATTAAAAATTACGGAAGCCGTATCTCACTTAGCCGCTCTCGCCGGGAAACAGGCGGATGCTTTTGATATTGTCGGCGGGAGTTCTTCTTCGGAAGGCGTTTCCGTTTTTCAAGGCCGTTTGCAAAATACGGAAGTCTCGGAATCGGTGGGCGTCGGTATCCGCATTTTCAAAAACGGAAAACCCGGTTACGCTCACACGGAACGCCTGACTCCGGAGGCGCTCGCCTTAACGCTCAAAGACGCGCTTTCGCACACGGAGTTCACCGAAGAATTACCGATATCGCTTCCGAAACCGGCAACGTTACCGCCGCTCAAAGAACTTTACAATCCGGAACTCGATCATGTCTCTCTCGAAACCATGAAAGATTTTTGCATTGAAGCGGAGAAACTCGCTTTTGAAAGTTCTCCGGAAGTGGAAAACATTCCTTACCTCGGTGCGGACAAAGGAAAAAGTTTGTTTATCATCGCGAACAGCGAAGGTGTTTTTTACGAAAACCGGACCAACCATATTGCCGTAGGGCTCGGCGCGGTGGCGGCTCGCGGCGGTGACAAAAAAATCGGATATTATCAGCAAGCCGGTCTTGATTTTTCAAAGTTCAGCGCCTCGCTTCTTGGGGGGAAAGCGGTTGAACACGCCACGGAACTTCTCGGCGCGGGGCCGGTGCCGGGCGGGAATTTGCCGGTCGTTTTTTCCGAACGCGTTGCGGGTAGCCTCGTATCCATGTTTTCCTCTTCGTTTTTAGCGAGTGCCGTGCAAAAAGGATTCTCCCGCCTGGAAGGAAAACTCGGAAAGAGTATCGCCGCGTCCGGATTTTCTTTAACGGACGATCCTTTCCGCGAAGACCTGCCGGGCTCTCAGGCATTCGATTCCGAAGGAACGCTCTCTCAAAAAATCGAACTCGTGCGCGACGGCGTGCTTACCGATTACCTCTACAATCTGGAAAGCGCCCTGCGTGCCGGCGCCGAAAGCAACGGCTGTGCGGTGCGCTCGTATTCGGGAAAAGTCGAAACCGCGTTTTCCAATTTGATCGTTGCGCCGGGAGAATTACCGACAAGCGAACTTCTGAAATTATTCCCGCGCTGTTTATTTGTCGTGAAACTTGAAGGAAACTCCGGCTGCAGCGCCGTCAGCGGAGAAATCAGTATCGGCGCGCAAGGATTCTTATACGAAAACGGAAACGCCGTTCAGGCGGCCGAAGGCTTTACGCTCAGCACGAACTTCTTTGATTTATTGCAAAATCTGGTTGCCGTCGGCTCGGAATATAACGAGTTCTTCTCGTCCGTAAAAGTTCCGGCGCTCGCCGTATCGGAAATTGCGGTTTCAAGTTAAAGATAAGTTTCCTCTTTTATATGGGTGGCTCCCTCCATTCCATTCCGGGACCGGGCTCGCATTTTGCACGGTAGCGAAGCTACCGGCAAAACGGAGCCGCGCTTACCGGTTATTTTGGGCAAATTACCCGCGTGTCTCCGCAGTTCCTGTCGCATCCCTGCCACGATATCGCGTGATTCCGACATTGTGTACCGCTGCTTTGTCACGAAGAGCCTTTAATCCGATAATGACAAATGAATTAAAAAAACATCTTCTCTGCCGGCGCATATTTTTCTAAAATTGCGGCATATTCAAGGAGCTTTCTGTGCATATCAAAGATTATTTCGGAACGATGGTTTTCAGCGCCAAAACCATGAGCGAATATCTGCCTGCCAAAGTGTATCAAAGTTTGCTCGCCACCATGCAAAACGGAACCAAACTGGATCCGGGCATTGCCGACGAAGTGGCCCGCGGCATGAAAAAATGGGCGCTCCAAAACGGAGCCACCCACTACACGCACTGGTTCCAGCCCATGACGGGAGCCACAGCCGAAAAGCACGACTCTTTTTACAATCCCGATTATGAAGGCGGTGTGATCGCCTCTTTCTCCGGCAAGGAACTGATTCAAGGAGAATCCGATGCATCGAGTTTTCCTTCCGGCGGTTTGCGCGCGACATTTGAAGCGCGCGGTTACACCGCTTGGGACCCCACGAGCCCGGCTTTTATTAAAAAAACAGGCGAAGGCGTTGCCGTCCTTTGCATTCCCACGGTTTTCTGCGGTTATCACGGAGAAGCGCTGGATGAAAAAACGCCGCTCCTCCGCTCGCAAGCCGCGCTCGTAAAAGAACTTTACCGGGTGGCAAAACTTTTTGACCTTTCGAGCGACAAGCGCCCTTACGCCACTCTCGGTCCCGAACAGGAATATTTTCTGATCGACCTTGAACTTTTCAAAAAACGCCCGGATTTAATTCAAACCGGCCGCACGCTTTTCGGTGTCCGTCCGGCGCGGCATCAACAGTTAGACGATCACTATTACGGACAAATTAAACCGCGTGTACTGGCGTTTATGGCCGAAGTGGATCAGGAACTTTGGAAACTCGGCATTCCGGCAAAAACGCGCCACAATGAAGTGAGCCCCGGGCAGTTTGAAATCGCCCCCGTTTTTGAAGAACAGAATCTCGCGGTAGATCACAATATGCTCACCATGGAAATGCTCCGGATGATCGCTTTCCGCCATGGGCTCGCGTGCCTCCTTCACGAAAAACCATTTGCCGGTGTGAACGGTTCCGGAAAACACAACAACTGGTCCGTGATGGGTCCGGACGGAAAAAACTGGCTCACTCCCGGGGAAACTCCCCATGAAAATGCAAAGTTCCTTTTGGTGCTGACGGCGATTATTAAAGGCGTGGACGAATTTGCGGATTTAATTCGCGCGACGATTGCCACCGCCGGAAACGATCACCGTTTAGGGGCGGGGGAGGCGCCGCCGGCGATTATCTCTATTTTCCTCGGCGCACAGCTCACCGATATTATTCATCAGGTTGAAACCGGCGGCGCAAAGTCTTCCAAAGCAAGCGAGACGCTTGAAATCGGTGTTTCTTCGCTTCCGGTACTTCCGAAAGATGCCACCGACCGCAACCGCACAAGCCCTTTTGCCTTTACCGGCAACAAGTTTGAACTTCGCGGAGTAGGGTCCGCTCAAAGCTGTGCCGCGGCTAATACGGCATTGAATCTCAGTTTTACCTGGGCCATCGATGAAATGCTTACGGCTCTCGAAAAAGACATCTCGAAAGGAAAAGATTTTAACGAAGCGCTTCAAAACCTGCTGAGCAAAGAAATCAAAGCCCATAAACGGATTCTTTTCGACGGAAACGGTTACGGCGAAGCGTGGAAAGAAGAAGCGAAAAAACGCGGCCTCTCGAACCTGTGCACCACTCCCGAAGCGCTTAAAGCTTATAAAGACAAAAAAGTCATCGCACTTTTTGAAAAGTATAAAGTGCTTTCGGCGGTGGAATTGAATAGCCGTTACACCATCAAGGAAGAAAATTACGAAACGGTCATTGCTCTTGAAGCGGAAAGCGCACTGCAAATCGCAAAGACCATGATTCTCCCGGCGGGAATTTCTTACGCCACGGAACTCGCGGATTCCTGCGAAGCATTATCCGTATTCAAAAATAAAGGTGTGGAAAAACTTGCGGAATCGGTAGCAGGCACCGTGGATTCTTTAATTGAGGCCATCGAACAATTGGAAAAATCCATTGTGGCAAGGTCATCCAAAAGAATGATTACGGCAATGCATAAAACGAGAGAATTTGCAGATAAATTAGAAACCGTAGTTCCCGATAACCAGTGGCCTTTGCCCGGTTACGGAGAAATGTTTTTCCTTATGTAAATAAAAGAAAACGGGAATGAGTCTTTCATTCCCGTATCTTGATTCCGGTGTTTCCGAAACTACATGGATTCCAATTCTTTGTTTTTGGTTTCCCGGATGAAACGCACCACAAAGAAAATACTTATGAAGGCAAATAGCGTGTAAAACCCGTAAGCGCCGCCGAGCCCGACATTTGAAGTGAAAACCGGGAATGTAAAACTCACAAAGAAGTTCGCAAGCCATTGAGCGAGTCCGCAGACGGCGAGCGCCATAGCGCGGATCCGGTTATTGAACATTTCTCCAAGCATCACCCACATAATCGGTCCCCAGCTCATGCCGAAGAAAATGATAAACAGGTTTGCCGCCGCTACTGCAATATAAGCGGATATTCCCGAGAGCAACGGATTTCCGTTTGCATCCGTTCCGGCGGTTGCAAAAATAACGGTGAGCAGCAGGAGCGAGAAAAACATTCCCGAACTCCCTATCAGGAGGAGCGGTTTCCGTCCGAGTTTATCAATCAGCGCAATAGCGATTAAAGTCGTAGCGATATTGACAACGCTCGAAAGCACGTTTAACATCAAGGAATCGCTTTCGTTAAATCCGACGCTTTGCCAAAGTACGTTTCCGTAGTAGAAAATAACGTTGATGCCGACGAGTTGCTGCAAAACCGCAAGCCCAAGCCCAACCCATACAATCGGCGCAAGTCTTTTCCGTGCGTTTTTCGTGACTTCGAGTAAATCGGAAAGCCGTGCCGGCGCATCCACTTTGATGGTTTCTTTAATCGCGTTAATCTTTTCTCCGATATCATCGGCAATGAGTTTCATCAGGATTTTAGCGGCTTCCCGTTCTTTTTCTTTCGCCACTAAGTAACGCGGCGATTCGGGGAGGAGCAGAGCCGCGATACCGTAAAGGAGCGCCGGAATCGCTTCGATCCAAAACATCCATTGCCACGCCTTAAACCCGAGGAAAAAATTTCCGGCGGCGAAACTGCCTGCCGCTTTAAACGCATTCGGATCGCTCGCATTTAAACGAACCAATTCCGCATTCACGCTTAAGTGTTCGGCAATCGCGACAATCGCATAGTTAGAAAGGAGAGCTGCAAAAATACCGATCACAATGGCAAGCTGTTGAAGAGAACCGAGCCGCCCGCGCAGGTGCGCGGGCGCTGTTTCCGCGATGTAAGCGGGGGCGATAATGCTTGCGACACCGACTCCCACGCCGCCGATTACGCGCCACATAATAAAATCGGGAATCCCAAACGGGAGTCCCGAACCGATAGCGCTTATCAGAAAAAGAATACTTGCAATCAGCATACACCGGACGCGCCCGAGCCTGTCGGCGATGCTTCCGGCAAAGTACGCGCCGATAGCGGCCCCAATCAGCGCGAGAGAAACCGAGGCTCCGATTTGAACGTCGGTTGCGTGGAAAGTGGATTTTAGAGCGGGAATGGTTCCGTTAATGACGGCCGTATCGAAACCGAAAAGGAAACCGCCGAGAGCCGCTGCGCTTGCTATCAAAATGATATAAACAAGCGAGGGCTTTCCTGAAATGGATGAACTCATAAGAAGACCTCCGTAATTGATGTTAAAAACTTAATCAAAAAACGGAGGGTATAGGGAAACTTTCCGGTATAAACCGCTTTTTATTTTTTCCGGTTGCGCGCCGCTACCTCTTTGTAATGGTTATGCTCTTTGAGAGTGGAACTGAAAAAGTGTTCTCCGGAACCGTTATCTTTGGCGACAAAATAGAGCATATCCGTGTCTTCCGGGTAAAGAACGGCTTCAATCGCGTGTCTTCCGGGATTGGAAATCGGACCGGGCATGAGCCCTTTGAATTTTCGCGTGTTGTAAGGATTGTTGCTGTTGAGCTGGCTTTTGTAAATCGGGCCCGTTAAGTTTTTGAAAATGAACCGCACTGTGGGGTCGGCGCCGAGAGGCATTCCAATACGGAGACGGTTATGAAACACACCGGAGATCAGCGGGCGTTCTTTCGGGTTTCCGGTTTCTTCCTCCACTACGCTTGCGAGAGTGAGAACCTCATGCCAGCCTCCGAGTATTTCAAAAAACGGCGAACCTTTCTTGTAAAATGCATCCCTTAACCGGAGGTTTGCTTTGACCATGGTGCGAATCGCTTCTTTTTCGGTGACTTCGTAGGGGAAAAGATAAGTGTCCGGCAAAAGGTAACCTTCGAGAGAAGAAGCGGAAACTCCGAGTTCCCGGATAAATTCGGAGTTGTAAATCCATTTTTCCCAAAGAACCCCATTGAAATTCGGATACGCTTTCCGGAAGTAAGCGGGAATTTCCCAGGAAGCCCTGCCTTCGGGGATCGTCACCTTTTTCACAGGCCCTTTTCCGTTTTCAATGATACTGATCACTTCTTTTAAGGTTCGGCGCGGCGGAATTTCAAACCATCCCGCTTTCAGATTACATTTTTGGTAGCGGCACCAGTATTCAAAGAAGGTATGGCTCGAAATCACATCGTTTTCTTCGAGAATTTTGCCGATTTTATGGATACCAGCCTTCGCCGGAATCCGTAAAATCACATTTTTGGTGTTGTTTGAGGTGGACCGAAGGGATATTTGGACATAAGAAAAGGAAAGCAAGCCGCCGAGAACGAGCAGGATCAGCAAAAAAACGGATATTTTTTTCATAATTTCACAATATAGAAGAAAAAAACCTGTCCGTTCTCTAAAATATTGGGTATATTTAGGGGGAACATTTTATGATGTGTTTTTGAGGTTATCTATGAAAAAAATGGCTTTGATACTTTTGGTTTTTTTAGTGGCTTTTTCTTTTGCGGCTCCTGCGACCGGAAAAGTAAAGTCCAAACGCGGCGATATTGAACTTTCCAAAGCGAAAGGCGGCAGCGAAATGGTTTGCACCGCCGGTTTTAACGATGAAATGCAGCTTCTCAGAATGGAAGACAGCTGGGCTCTCGTAAAAGCGTCTTGCGGTCAGGGCTGGGCGCCGATGGGTGACTTGGAACGTATTCAAGCAGCCGCCGGTGACAAGTCTATGCAACTTGATCAGGTGGACGTTCTTGGCTGGATCGACAACCCGTCTGCGGTGTTCGTTTTGGATAACAACATGAACGATTTTGCCGGCGTGAACATCGACCGTGATTTCAAAGAATATCTTCAGCACACCATGGACCGCGAACAAATGGAAATGAAGAACAACGAAAACTGATATTTCGGTTTGTTGATGAAAAGCCGCCCGGCGGGCGGCTTTTGTCGTTTAAAGATTTACCGGATATACCATTGGTTTTTGGGGAGTTTCTTTATCTTATTCGGAAGCAAATTTCGCTTGAATTTCGATCTTCGCGTCCGGTTTTCGAATTCTGCAAAGTATTTAAAAAGGGGGATAGTTCCCCTCGCTCCAACCACACGAATCGCCCGCTTCTATTTCTTCAGGTATAAAAATTAGGGACATGGGACACGGAATAAGGAAAACGGTTTACCGAATCCTCCTATCCCATATCCCCAGTCTCTTATCCCAGAAGAACATACCGGAATAACCGATTCTTCCGGCTTCTTTCGGTCGCCGGAAACCGCGACGGGTTTTTCCGCTATGCTGATCTTAAAACAGTCATCCAGATGTCCATTCCCTGTTTGCAAATCCCGAAGGACTCGGTAGCAATTTTTTGTCCCAAAGCGTTGGAACCGTGCGGGAGTTGTATTTTATATTTTCAAGGCGTTTGTATATGCCGTAAAATAAGCATCACCGCAGACTTGAAAAGTCTTACATAATCGGGCAATTCTATTGATGCGGTAATAGGTATCACCGCACTTTTGGAAAGTTTTACCATG
>JAISUZ010000078.1 GCA_031271785.1 Fibrobacter sp.
GAACTGCTGCTTATACTTGAGCAGGGAATTTCCGTGTACCAGTAACCGATATTATCGGGCGCAAAACTGTAAATCCACAACCAGTCGCTTCCGCAGCCTTCGCCTCGGTCGGAATTACATTGGTAACACTTATTATTCACTTCAAAGCAAGCGGTGAGCGGGTTCGCCGGAATACCCGGTAATGGATGCTTGGGGCAAATTCCGGAGCCGGTATTCGAACTGGAACTGATCGCCGAAGAAGAACTTACCATACTGCTTGAAGATACCGGAACAGAGGAGGAACTGGAACCGCCGCCGGCATCGCAACGATTGACCCAGGGGGGAATATCGCCGCCCCACAAAAGAGTACCGTCGCCATCGTATAAAGGCATGCGTTTATTATATTGCCGGCGATAATTTACATGTTGGAAAGAAGACCAGTCATCAAACTTGTCCAAGGTCATGTTCCCGCCGTAAACAAATCCTGCCTTGTTATCAAAGAAAGAATAGCCGCCGGGAATGGTAACGGAACCTTCATAACGGTAACGAAGGCGAAAAAAGTTCGAACCGCAATCCGTATATTCGGGAGTAAAACCGGTATTGGTGTACCAGTAATTGGGTTGCTTTAGATTGATATGCACGGATTCACCATGATGACCGTAATAGTCATAGTAAAAGTTATTCAGGATTACCGTTTCATCACTGAAATTCACTATTCCAGTCGCTATATCAAGCTGAAACGGGCGGAACCATGTTTCATCACCCATTAAGACCGCAAGTTTCTTGCCCGCAGCATTGACGTTCTCTTCACCATGCAATATACGGACTTCTCGGCGCACTTCGGTAAAAGCGCCTTTGGAATCCGTGGCACGCAGAGTATAGTAGTAAGTGCCGGGGTCCCTCACTCCACGCTGCCGCACAATGCTGTTCACAGAACGAACATACTCATTACCTGCGGCATTTCGATGAGGCCAGTCGGATTCAGGCAGATAATCCGCGGTCGTGCCTACTTCAAAAAAGTTCGAATGTTCTATCAGAGAAAGCGTGACGGCATCGCCATCGGCATCTGTTACTTCAGGGAAGGAGACGTAGTCTTCACCTTCAAAAATAAAATCATAAGTGTTGGCGCCGAAAGAAATAACCGGAGGGGTATTGAAGTTCGAGGCCGTACAAAATTTGCCAAGGGTCCCGGCATCATTGGTGCGAACTATATCCGGATTATAAGTAGTGGACATTGTTACATCCATTTTAGTACAACCGGAATTAGCCCAAACAGGTATCGAATCACCGGAAAGCAAATTTCCGTTCTGGTCAAAAATGTTCAGGTAGGGGTTAAAATATTCATTGCGCTGCCAGGCGCGATACCAGTAAACGTCATTATTCATTTGATTTACATAAGTAAAATCATGAGAATAGCTGTAATCCAGCCAGGTATCCACCCCGGACTTTTCCGGGATCGGGGAATAGTTATAAGGGTCAGAAGGGGCTGCCCAATTCTCAACCTCATTGTACCCGATTTTGAACTGACCGCTCGTAGCTCCGGGAGCAAGGCTCATCGTAGAGGTAAAATGGTGTCTCAGAATAAAATTATTGTTGCCGCAGGTAAGAACTTCTATACAGGTGTTACCGGGAGTTACCCACGGACTGATAACCGCTTGACGTTTCGGATCTTTTTTAAAATAATAATCCATATAAGGGCGGTCAAACGAAAGCGTGGTGGCGGCATTATTACGAATGCGGGTATAAAGTTCCATTTGCCGGTCATAACTCGCGGCGTAATCTTGGAATAACGGCGCAAGTCCTATAGCCGGAATCTGTGTCACAAAACTGTAATTACCTTCCTTACAATCGGTTGTGTTCTCAAGGCAGACACGAACCTTGCCCGAATAGGTGCCGATATTCGAGGAAGGAATGACTCCGGACAATTCCAAATAATAACGTTGATTGTTGACCCAGTGATCGTAAGCGTTTCCGCCCGGATCAGGATTATATTCCTGACGGTAATGAGGGTAAAGCCAGTCTGCAAAAAAACCGTTACCCGAAGAAATATTCTCAATCGTATAGGGGCCGTGACCATGACCATCGCCGCGGGGAGTATTTATTGTTACCGGATCTCCTTCAAGAATTTCTACAGAGACAAAAGCACGTTCTCCCGCATAAACATAAGGGCGCGTACGAACACGAATCTCAAAACTCCATACGGAAGCGCAGAAAACTAAAAAACAAAAACAAAATAAGTGTTTATTGAAAATCATTATTCAGTACCTCAAAACGTAGTGGGGAAGAACATGTTATCATTCATAAACTCACGGCTCTGAGTGCTGTAACTTACGCCATCATCATCGCGAATTTGTGCTAATTGCCCGAGAGGATTATAATCAAAATAAGCAGAACGATTATCTTCACTCACAATTTGTACTAACTGCCCATAAACGTCATAGATAAATGTTTTGGCTTCGGCTTTTTCGGGGTAAATACGCAAGTAGTTTAAAGCATCGCCGGTTTTCAGTGTAAGGGCAAAAGATGGAGCCATCAGAAGTTCCTGCCTTGTCTCCCACTTGCCGTTTTGCTTAATACGGTATTCGGCAATCAACGGTTCGCTTGTTATTACGGAGCAATGGATGGAAGCAGATTTCAATGAGTTTTGCTCAATTTGGTAAATTCCGGAAACGGTACAGTTTTGAGAAGAAACAGTATCAATATAAGGAGTTAATAAGGCAACCTCGCCAAGGCGCGCCGGGTAAAATAAGCCGGTTGTAAACATACCGTCCGGCGAATAAACGGAACTCAGATATCGCTGAAATACGTCTTGCTTTTCTCCGATATTCATGTGAGCATCAATGGAGCCATAATGCAGTCCGTTATATTTTTCCAGTGACGGTTGATTCGATATGTTCTGATATTTTGATAACTCGGTCATGGTATAAGTAAACGGGTCGTTTTTGGTCGTATAGGTACCGTAAGGGATCGGAATTTTCCGGTTTCGGATCTTCTCAAAATTTACTCCTGAGGTCAAATTTCTAAAAAGTTCCAAATCCAAAAATCCGTACGGAGAAACACTGGCGCTCCGCAAGCTATCTTGCGTTTTCTGCAAGAGGCTTTTCCATTCTTTCGAAGCATCCACCACGCCGGAATACAGCAGAGTTAAATAGCTTTGGGTAAACATGTTTTTACGGAACATCTCATTTGCAATTTCCGCATTGCCGCCCTCAAAACCATAGGACGGAAACACCTGTGTTAATTTTCTGGACTCGCGGTTACCTTGCAATGGCGTTTTAGCGAGAGTAACCGTAGGTAGCCCCGTTAACGGATCGTAGGCATGATTTTCAATGGACGATTTCATTTGCAGTTCCGGTTTTTCGGTGCTCCCCTGGTTATCAAAGCCGGTCCAGGTTTCGGAACCGGTTTGGAACACCGGATAACGGATATGACTCAATGATTTCACAATCGAGTCCCTTTCAAACAGGGCGATATAAGCCTCTTTACACCGTTTTTCTTTATTATCCTTACAGTTCAAAATGCGTTTATAGTCCCATTTTTCCACCTGTTTACCCAATTTTTTGCGAACCGCTTCGGAAGAAACGCCGGTGGCGATATCTTCCAAAACATCCGGCGCCATGGTTGAAAATTTACTGCGGTCTATTTTAACCGGAATCGCATTCGAATTATTTCCCCGGTAAAATGCCATTTCATAATTCAAACCCAGGAAACCCGTTAAATCGTGATAAACAACTTCGCTTTCTTCATCAACTTTATCAGTCATTGCCGGAATTGTTTTTATTTCAATGTCTGCGATTCTATATTTTATTTCATCAAGTTTAACGTTTGTTGACGAGTAAGCCACCTTTTTATACAATACCGGATAATGATCTTCCTTTTGAGAACGGAACCATACTTTTCCTAGCTCTGCCTTTATTAAATCACCCAATTCTCCCCAAATTAAAGATACCGTCATTTCGTTAAAATTCGTTAACGGATCCTCAATGTCCAGATCAAGAGTATGAGTTTTACTTGATTCGTCTCCCATAAGAATTACGCGAATTTTTTTAGCGTCACGAATCTTTGCATTATAAAACCAGGTTTCATTATCTTTTTCTTCATGAATTAAACGTTTCCTGGACTCTCCAATGGGTATATCTTGTTCATTGAGCAGAGCGATATTCACAATGCGGCCGCGATTTCCATCTTCAAAAAAGCCGGAGGCAAGTTTAAACAGGCGGAGATTCAATTTAAAGAAAGGCGTTAAATCGTTTGCTGTTAAATCATCGATAAATTCGGCGGGAACACCCGATTCCGGAGTAATATATTTGAATGTTGTATGACCATTCAAGGTAACGCTATCTGAATTTACATTGCGAACCGTTATTGTGGGGTAGGTGACGCGAGAACCCGGAACAAAGAAAGCATCATTATCGTTAAAGCCCACAATGCGCGATTTCGGCTTCAAAGTCAAAGAAGGTAAAGCAAATGAATTTTTACTGGCATAAAAACGGCTCCCCAGTACGGTATTAAACGCTGAATCGGGAAGTTGCGCTATTTCTCCGAGAGCATAGTCATACATGGTTTGCTGTTTGGTATCGATATCATGGCGCGTTAATCTCGAAACACGGATATCACCGCCTTTAATTTCATTAAATTCCTGTTTGGTCCACATAAAGCCATTTCGAGTACCGCCTTGGTTCCAGCTTTGATCGGCATTTATTTTATCGGCGGCTTTTTGTAAACCGCGTTCAACTTCTACCCAGCCTTTATCAAGGATAATGATTCCTTTTGTTCGCCCGGCGTTGTATTTAATATCCTCCATAACGCGGCCATCCCCAAAGAGAGCGACACTGCGTGTCCGGGAGCATCGCCCGACTCCAAAAAGACCGCATTTCACCTTTGTTTTTATATTGGATTTCAGGTTATAGTAAAGAATAGAATCCTTAGACAAATTCCCAAGATTTTCCAAATACTCAAAACCGGTAAGGGTGGTATTTGTCGGCCGATTCTTATCCCAGAAAGCCACGCGAGGTCCAAGGCAATCTTCTCTCCAGTATAATTGGCCGATTTCTAGACACAATTTATTATCATTGTCGGAGGAAATACCGAACTCACTCCGGTATTTCGAACACTTTTCAAAATCATCAAATTCCACAAACCTTTTTTCATCGGAATAATCTTCACCGTTTTGAAAACGATCCCGTTCATATTCCACTTCCAATATACCGCCGGCCGGGTCCGTGACTTTATTTAAACTCCAAGCGGTCGCGCCGTAATCGGCAAACGGTTGAGAAACTTTTCTATTCTCGCCCACTGCCCATTCATTCCAAAAACCGTATTCATCAATAGCGTCGGAGGTACTGACGATACTAACATCTATATCACTCAAACCTTCGTAATAACTGTCGGCAAAATTATCAACGGCATCCGGATCATTATTTTCTTCGCCTCCGGTGAAACCCTGCGACATTTCAATATACATATCCTTGGAACTCATACGGAACGCAGTTGCCGACGGAGATAAATAATCAAATCTAAACGGCGGAAGGCTTGCACACTCTCCATGGCGGCAACCTTTTTCCGTAATTGATTTTAAGGTCAGTTTGCCGTACAAATATTTATTTTCCTGACCTTGGCATACTGTCAAGGGTGCTTTATCCGGAGATCCGGTTATATCCGTAAGTTCTTCCGGATATAACCCCCGGCAATAAGAATTTAAGGTCTTGGGCTGTAAAGAATAATCGTAATCAAAGTCAAATTCCTGATAAGCTTTGGGGCTTTGAGCGTCGGCAAGTTCTTTTTTGGAATAAAAGGAAATCTTTTCCAAATAACGCATTTGATTTTCCGCAACATCCTCTGTAACATTCGTAATACCGGTTTGCCAAATTAAATCACCCCAGTTCATCATCAAATGCTGAGGAAGAGTTCCGTATTCTCCGATAAGCAATGTAACAGGAGCTGGAGGCGTATTCAAATCGTCATCTTCTGCACGGGCATAATATCCGAAGGGTATGCTTTGATCATCGGCAAGTGTAACGTAAATTTTGTAAAGCCCTAACCGAGATTCTTCGCCGGAAGTTTTTTCAAACAAAACTCCGTTGCGTTTTTGAATTTTTAAATGAAGTGCTTGGGCTGTTTTACCGGAAGTAGTGGTTTTTGTGAGTCCACTAAGTTCATAGATCAACGAATCATGCAACCCTTCGTAGTTGACAGTCATATAATCCAAATCAATATGGTCAAAACCGGCAACACTCAAAGTTGTATTTTCCAGAGACTCTAAAAGTTGAGGCGGAAGTTCGCTATTCAGGTAAAGATAACGAGGTACTAAGTTTGTTTTTTGCTTCCGGAAGGGGACAGAATGATTATTTAGTCGAACAAAATCTCTTTCCCAATTCTCTGTCGTAACATCAAACTGAATTGATGTCATCACGAAAATGGGAGGAAGTCCATTTTCATCGGAAAGTTCCCAACCTTTTCCGTCCACTCGCTCATTTGTTTCCGGATCATTAAGTTCAAAATCCGCTTTATGGGTCGCTGTTTCAATGGATTTCAGATAAACATATTCTTTTACCCCTAACGAAGCATTGTACATGCGGCCATCGCAATTTTCCGGAGTTAAACCATTCCTGGGCTGGCGGAAATTAGGGTGATTTTGCATACCTGAATTAGGGCGGGCAAAAGGAGTGCGCCAACGGTAAAGAGCAGGGGGGGTATAATTAAATTTGACTTGATAGCCTGCGTTTTTATTAATATCCTCACTCAGCTCCACAAAATCCGGACCTCTTATTTCCGAAATCAACCATTGGGTTGCATGCGGATTCATATTAATCTGATAAGAGAAAAACAAATCATCTTCTCTCTCCTTGTTAGGGTCGCATTTTTCCGTTAATGTCCCTTTTGCAAAAAATATGTCATAAACATTCTTCATTTGCTGATAAAAAGAAACATTTGACAAACCCCATTTTCCCCAATCCACAATCCCATCCACTAAGTTGCCCCAGAAACCATCGTCTTCATTGCCTTTTTGATCGACAAATACGGGCGCTCCCTTTTCTTTATTGGTGGAATAATCGATATTTAAATAAGAATGAATGGGTTGTTTAAAAAAGTACTGCGTGCCGTCGGAAGATGTCACCTTAAAACCTTCCAGTTTCCCGATTGGGCTATTGTCCTTAAACAGCGGTTCTACTTTCTTTGAACCGTAAAGGGCATATTCATATTCATTGAGAGTCCGTTTCAGTAATTTTTCGGATACTTTCTTTTTCGCTACACCGATTCCGCTGCCCTTGGCATCGCTTTCATAGTAACCGTTTCCTTCTCCCATAAACATAAAATTCATCCGGCTGCGAACCGTATCCGGAACGTCTTTATCAATCCGGGTAATCAAGCGGTTTCCTTCATTCAGGAAACGTGTTTTATAAAGAGCGTAAGGTGAACAGGAATCATTAGTGATGCAGTATTTATAAGAGGGATACTCGGAATTCTTATTTCGTAATTTAGGCACTAAATTTTCCAATACAAAATCATATTCAAATTCATTTTCATATTGATTTTTTTCGGCATCGGCGTCCAATAAATAGCTGTATTCTGCGACCGTTTTATTTTTACTCGTATGTTTATCGGAGATATTTTTATAAATCTGATGCGCTTCGGCGGTAAATGGCCTGAATGTACCGGATACGCCTTCGGACATTACGGAATATACATCGTAAGCCGGGTATAAATCTTCATTGCCGAGAGACTCCATGCTTCGCCCCATCATGCTCCATGTCCAGGGTATATCGGAAGATGATCCCGAATTTCCGGCATCGGCACGAGGCATTCCGTCAATATTGTTTTCACCGTCGGCAATCACAGCGGGCCCGGCCTGATAAAGATATCCGTAAAGATATTCCGAAGTCGCCTGCCGTAACCAGTATTCATAAAGAGACTGGCTGAATCCGAATGAAAATACTCCAACATAAGTAGGGATAATGATTGCGAAACCTGTCGTTGATGTTTTATCTGTCCCCTTTCCGGAACTATTGGAAATCGATAACGGATTTCCTCCGACACTTACCGCTACACCCGTATTCCCTCCTTTAGAGTGCATACCAATGCTTGCTACGGAAAAACCGGCTGGTCCCCCTTTCGTTTCTACACTCCCTCTTACGGAAAAACCGACGCTCGTTGCAACGTCTTCTCCCGGTGTATATTGCACACCCGCAGAAACCGCTACGATTACACCGGCGCTTACCCCTAAACCAACAGTAGGTTTCCCTGTTTTTGTAGAAATCATTAAACTGGCATTCACACCAATCGCATTATTTCCGATTCCGACGGTAACGCCGACTCCGGCTTCGGAATCAACGGTAAAACCAACCCCGGCGATTCCGGTCAGTTTAGGGCCGACAGTTGCGCTAAAACCGGTTCCGCCGTGACTTGTGGTTGTAGTACCCACACTAAAAACACCAATACTCCACCCCGTATTTACACTCCAGGAAGACATGGAACTGTACTGGTAAATAAAACCCAAAGTTCCGCCGTGGAATTGATCATCGGGAACACCGCGGACGTCACGGTTAATAACACCCGGATTCAAAATCCAGCCGAGCCCTACCCAGGTCGCTTCTTGCTGAGGGGAAATACCGGCTTGATAAGAAATACTTAGCGGATAATTTCCATAAGGGCCCGGAACTTCGCCGAGAGGGAGGGAGTAAGCGAAATCCCCCGTTTGCATATTTACCATATCGGGCATTTCCACCGGATTGAATTGCATATAGTCCGGCTGAACGGGGCCGCCTTGAAGGGCAAGCGCCAGGGAAACTTTCAAAAAAAGCGGGATTAAAATTTTCTTCATCACTTGAGTATTATTCCTTAAAACGAAGATGCGAACATTTTTTTAGTTTGAACGAAATCGAACCGTATTTGCCGAAATTCGAGAGCGTAAACACGGAAGGCTTTGAAACCGGTTTTGAAAAAGCAAATACATAAGAATCATTTCTTCCCGTATCAAAAGCAGGGGATTTTCGGTAGAGCAACGCCGGCAGGGTATCGCCGGAGGAAATTAAAAAAGACTTTCCCGGAAATTCGCTTGAATTAAATTCTCCCCAAAACAGCACTCGAAATCCGGAATCCGGAGATACTCCCCACTTTGCTTTTTCATAATCACGTGAAAGAGGCAATACCGAAAATTGAGTTCCGGAAAGCGAAATATCGGTGCGGCAAGCAGTTTCATAGTGCGCCGAAAAAGCTTCGCTTGAATGAAACTCCGAACACCCTGTAAAAAACAGAAAACAAAGGCTCCCAAAAAGAAATTTCATCAAAAAATCTCGTTAAAAGCGTTCATTCAAGAAAAGAATGAACTCATCCGTTACATCGGAAGTACTTCCTTCTCCGTAAACGATACTGCCGTTACCGGAGGCAAAAATTAAATCCAAACCCTGTTTTTTGGCAAAGTCGGGCATCGTAAAGTTGATTTTATCATAAATCAACTGAAGTTTTTCATTTTGAAGATTCACCATCCGTCCGGACTGTGCTTGCTCAAAACGCCCCATTTCTTCAATTCTTTTTATCTGTTCTTCTTTCAGTTCTTTTTTTCGTGAAAGGCTCGCGGATTCATATTCCGCCTCCATCCGAAGTTCAAATGCCGTAAGCGAATCTTGGATTTGCTGTAAACTTTTCCGCCAGCGCGCATCTTCTTCCCGGATTTCAATCATCACTTTTTGCGACTCGGAGAAGGCGGCAAGCAGTTTTTCCGTATTCACGAATCCATAATGAACTCTATTTTTTTCGGAAATGTAAAACCACGATAATCCGAATAAAGAGAGAACCAAAGAAAGAATTGCAATAATTGTCCACTTATTCATAAATTTCCTTTAAAAAAAGCTGCATTTTGGAAGTAAAGTCCGCTTGGGAGCCGGCGCCGTAAACAATAAAATTGGAACTGGCTCCGAAAAGAACCGGAATATTTTCCTGTTTTGCAAAACGGGCGACTACGAGATTAAAAGAATCTAACGATGTTTTCAAGATTTCATTAGCCCGGCGGCTTGTTTTATCAATCATTTGATGCCGGTAAACATTGGATTCGAGATTGAGTAATTCAAGTTCCGCCAAATATTTATGTTCCGCGACCGAATCCATGATCACCGCGAGAGAATCTTCATAAACTTTCATTCGGTTTTTTAAAAGCCGGTCTTGTTCTTCGATAACGCGGTTCCCTTCAACCATTGGCGGAAATAGCGGGAGAAGCTGAGAAGAATTGATAAAAAAAGGTCCGTCGGAAGAAGATGGGCACAAGATTACCCAGCCGCAAAAGAGTAAAGAACAGAGAAAAGAAAGAGATATAATTATTTTCAAAACAAACCCTCATTTTTTTCGAACGGAAATTTAGTAAAAGAAATCGGAAAATTGCAAGGTAAATTGAAACTATTTTTAAAAATCAAAATCAAATTTTTTATTTTTTAAACTTTACATTAATAATCTTTTTTTCTATAATGCGTTCGGAAAAAATTTGGGGTGACAGAGTTTGTGCAGGGATAGTGACCCGTACGGGCGGAGACGCGTAAGCGCGGCTCCGTTGCGCTTGGCGAATAGCCTTAGTGCAATATAGCCCGGCCGCCGTGAGGCGGGCACGCCGTTTTATTTTTTCTACTCTCCGTTTGTGCATCTAACCGGTTTCTGCCGAAATTCATATTCTCCGTCAAGTCTTGCGGTTATTCCCCGGTTCCAGGACGAACGTTATTGATTTTTATACTTTTCTCAGTTATGAAACCGTCTCTTTATTTTGCAGACCGTCTCCGGTTTTTCTTGAAGCGTTTCCGTTCCGAAGCGTCGCTTGCCGGATGGTTTTGGAAAAAAGCCGGGAACGCAGAGGCGGCGTTTAGTCATTCGTTTTCGTTTTCCTGTGCGAAAAACCATTTGATTTTCTTACCGGAAAATCCCCAAACCTTGAAAATATTTGAACCGTTTCTTCAAAAACTAACGTCCGGGAATAATATTTTCGTACAGGCCCGCTCTCCTTTTCTCCGTTACGGCGAACTTCGCTTTTTAGAACTCGAAAAAGAAATCGCGAATCAAAAAATAGATTGCTGCTTGTATTTAAACGAAGAATTATTTCTTCCGTTCCTTTATCTCGCGAAAAAATCGGGAGCGCCTTATCGAATCGGTTTTCGGAAAAACGCCGGTCCTTCTTTTTTCAATATTTCTTTGATGGCCGAAACTTCCGCAGAACAGCTTGCGCTTTTGCAAAATCAATATCAAGAAGTTTCCTCATGTCCGCCGTAAAGAAAAAACCGGAATTTGCCGATCTTCATTTGCACACCAATCTTTCCGACGGAGTGCTTTCGGTAGATGAGGTGGTGAAACTTTCTTTGCGCAAAGGGCTTCGCTGTATTTCCATAACCGATCACGATGATCTCGATTCTTACCGTCTTGCTCAAAAGAGCGCGGAGGGCAGCGGGCTTGAAATTATTTCCGGAATCGAAATTTCTTCGGTGTGGCAAGGGAAAGATATTCATATACTCGGTTATTTTTGCGACCCCACGAACCTCGCGCTGAATCTCGAATTGAAGGAAGCCGCCAAAGCGCGTATGATTCGCGTGCGCGCCATTGTGAAAAAACTGAATCTTCTCGGGATCGACATTACTTTTGAGAAGGTCATGACTTATTGCAAAGGGCGGATTCTCGGGCGGCCTCATGTGGCGATGTCGCTTGTGGACGAGGAATACGTCTCTTCTTTTTCCGATGCGTTTACCAAATACCTCGGGGAAGGCAGTCCGGCGTTTGTAGAAAAAAAAGGGCTCACTCCGGGGCAAACCATTCGTTTGATTGAAAACGCCGGCGGGATTGCAGTACTCGCGCACCCTTACAAAACATCCGCCGATTTATTAATTGAAAATCTTGTGGAATGGGGATTGAAAGGGATTGAAACATACAGCCCTTCCCAAAAAGGAAATGCGGGCAAGCGTTACCGGGAAATCGCAAAACGTTTTCATTTGGTGGGTACCGGCGGCTCCGACTTCCATTTTGAAGGCGGCCCTAACGGCATCAACAGCATGAAAATGCCTTACTCCGTAGTAGAAGAACTCCGGGAACGCCGCGAAAATAGCCGCGCCGAGTGGTTTTGAATTTTATTGGAATGCGTTGCTTATTTTGGCGTGCCCGGCGAGCATGGCTCGCCGGCCGGGCTGTATTGCACTAAGGCGGATTTCCCGCCGAGTGCAACGGAGCCGCGCTTCGGTCTGGTCACTCGCGCGTCTCCGCCTTTCGGGTCACCATCCCTGCCCGAAATCGGGTTCTTCAGGTATGAAACTTAGGGATAAGGGATAAGAAAATTCAAGAACTCAAGTATTCATCTTGTACGTTCATCAAGTTCGCGCAGTGAATGTCATCGCGAACGCGTGCGGCGATCCGGAAAAATCCAGTCACGAATACAAGCGCTATTCTTCTCCGGATGGCCGCGGGCTATGCTCTCGCCATGACAATTATGTATCCCTTATCCCGAAATATCCGGCACCGAACCGGAGGGTAGCCCGGAGCCGCGCCGGGGCACGCACTAGTAAATCAGCCGGAAGCCGTCCACCACGAGAGTCGCGTTTGCGATTCCCTGATAAAGGTTTCCTTTGGCGCTGGAGGCGAATACCAGGCGGATGTGCGTGACATCTTCTTCGCCGGTACCCTGGGATACCGAGTTGTCGATGCCTTTGGACGGTTTCGCGAGTCCGAGCGGAGAGCCGTCATCTAAAGCCGGAGAGCCCGCTAAAGGTGTGCCGTATCGGATTTTCAAAAGCAGGGTGCGCATTCCGTTTGGGTCGGGTTCCGAAATCGAAACCGCATCCGGGTCGGAGTCGTCCGCCGCGTCATTCGTTCTGAACCATGCGGAAGCAACCAGTTTATTGACGTCGGAATTCGTCCGGTCTTTGTTTTTGTTGCCGGTGCGGTTTTCAAGAAGCAAATAAACATCGCAGCTGTCGCCGAGTCCTTCATAGGAAAAGCGCACTTCGAGATATTCGGGGCGGGCGGTAAACGGTTTTCCCAGATCTATTAACGCGTTTCCGTCGGTATAACCCGCCATTGCGAGCAGGTTTTCTTCGTTGGGGTTAAAGTCGGCGGTAAAAACACTGCCGCTTGCGATTTTACCGATAATACTTCCCGTTTTCATTTCCGCGCCGTAACCGTCTCCGATCGCTATCGGTTTGGTTGTTGCGGCAAGCGACATATTGCCGTTATCCCAGATAATGCCGTATTCGGGAGGGATATTCAAATCATTGCCGTTCCAGTCGTCAAATTCATTGTCCGGTAATTGAACTCCCGCTTTAAAAGTGTAGGTCAAACTTCCGGTATCGTTTGAGACTTCCGCCTGCAGGCCTCGCCGCAAATCGTAAGGGGAACCCGTTTGAATGCCTTGAATTTCGGCACCTTCGGAGAGAACGATTTCACTGATCGTGACGGCGGAAAGGTCGGTCAAATAATCCGGTTCAATATAAACGTTTGTACCGGAGATAGTGACTTCGGCGTTATTGACGGTGACGCTTAAAATTTGAGGAGAACCTTCGGGAATCGAAGAGGATGACGACTCCACCGGAGCGGAGGAAGATGAGGAGCCGGGTTTTACGGAAGAAGAACTTCCCGGAACGCTTGAAGAAGAACTGCCGGTGATGCGTAAAGTAACATGCACCGCCCAGACTTTATGCAGTCCGCTTTCCGAAACGGTGGCGACATAAAACACATTCGTTTTCGGCAGCGTGATTTTGTCGCCTGCTTTCAGCGGCTTGCTTGAAACTTCTACGGAGTCGTCCAGTTTCTGAAGCGCGATGGAATCTTTGGGCATGGAGTCGATTGCCGATTCCACTAAATGAAGTCTCGCGAGCGAACTTAAATCAAAAGATTCGAGCACCAGAGAACCGGGGGCTTTGGAAACGTCAATCGTCACTTTCACAATCCGCGTTTCTTCGTAAACTGCCGAAGATCCCGTTTGGTTTTTAAACGCGATACTTTTTAATGTGCGGTAATCGGATTTTCCGAACTCGTTCGGGTCGGCTTCGCAAGCCGTAAGAATCAAAAAGGCGCTGCAAGCTAAAAAGGCAAAGATTTTTTTCCGCATCAGAAATTTCATGCTAAAAACCTCCTAAAAAAAGTAAACCAAAGAAAAGTCAAGCGACAGCAAACTTACTTTGAAGTCAATAATATTGTAATTCATTTTGCTTCGTTTTTCGCCGTTTTCTTCGATGGTGATGTAATTGGAACTTAACCCGAGAAGTCCGATGGAAGTTTCAAAAGCAAAACCCTTCGTGAGAAAAATGGTAAGCCCCGGGTTTAACCCGACTTCGAGCCCGTAATTATTCGTGACGGCTTTTGTTAAATCTTCATGATCGTCCACCTGAGAAATACCGGAACTGTAATAGAATTTCAAATTGGTTTCATTGAAAAAGTAAATCAGATGGCTGTCGAAAATCTTCAAATAATTGCGGAGAAACGGCTGCACGAAAAATCCGTTGCTCATATATTTTCGCCTCTGACTCACATCCGCAATGTCTTCGAGCAAATCGAAATCAATGGTGTAATAGGTGCGCTCGTAACCGCCGCGCAAACCGGCGGCGAGTCCGTCTCTGAAAAAATAACCGGCGAACGCTTCGACCGTAAACGTATAACCGTCCAGTTCATACAAGTCTGCAATGAAAACATCAATTTCAGAGGCTTCCGCTTGGAGGAGAGAAACCGTCGGACCCGCAAGAATATGCCCTTTGGCGATATTTTCCTCCGGAAGAATCGGATACTTTTTTTCCAAAAGAGCGGTCGTCTTGTTTTGGGAGGAATCCGGCACAGCGCTTTCGGCAAAAAGAGCGGCCGTGCTGCAAAAATAGAGAAGCAAGAATAAATAAAATCGCATAGGTCAGAATGTTAGAAAAAAAAGACGTCTTTCAACGTCTTTTTTTGAAAAGTGGTTTTTTCGAGAGGCTTATTTATCGGTCAAAAACGCCACGCCCGGGAGAATTTTCCCTTCGAGGAGTTCGAGAGACGCGCCACCGCCGGTAGAGGAGTGGGTCACTTTTTTATCGGAACCGAATTTCTTTGCCGCCGTAGCCGTATCGCCGCCGCCGACAACGGTGATGGCGCCCGCTTCCGTAGCTTTCGCAATCGCATCGGACATCGCTTTGGTACCGGCTGCGAAAGCATCGAATTCAAACACGCCGGCCGGCCCGTTCCAAACGATGGTTTTCGCATTGAGGATGATTTCCGTGAAAATTTTGGAAGATTCGGGACCCACGTCGAGACCCATCCAGCCTTCCGGAATGCCGTCAGCATCGGTACAGGTCTTTGTTGCGGCATCGGGAGCGAATTTGTCGGCCGCAATGAAATCCACCGGAAGAGTGATTTTCTTGCCGAGAGTTTCCGCTTTCTTCATGAGTTCCGGAACGATTTTCGCGCCTTCTTCGTCGTAGAGGGATTTTCCGATTTCAAGACCGGAGATTACTTTCTTGAAAGTGAAAGCCATGCCGCCGCCGATAATGATTTCGTCGGCTTTGTCGAGAAGATTATTGATGAGCTGAATCTTGTCCGCCACTTTGGCTCCGCCGAGAATCGCAAGGAACGGACGCGCCGGATTGTGAAGAACTTTATCGAAAGCCTGGAGTTCTTTATTCATCAGGAACCCGGCGGCGCGCTGCGGAAGGTTCACGCCCGTCATGGAAGAATGATCGCGGTGAGCAGTACCGAAAGCGTCGTTCACATAAACGTCGGCAAGTTTTGTGAGAGAAGCGCGGAACGCTTTTACTTTCTCGGGATCGGCTTTGATTTTGTTGCCTTCGGCATCTTTCGCCTTGCCTTCTTCTTCAATATGGAAACGAAGATTTTCAAGCAAAATAATATCGCCCGGTTTCATGGCCGCACAAGCGGCTTCCACTTCGGCACCCACGCAGTCCGGAAGGAACTTCACCGGTTTCTTAATCAATTCTTCGAGTTTCTTAGCTACGGGAGCGAGAGAAAACTGCGGAACGACTTGACCGTTCGGACGGCCGAGATGGCTTGCGAGAACCACGGAAGCCCCTTTGTCGAGCGCGTATTGAATCGTCGGCAAAGCTGCTTCGATGCGCTTGGTATTGGTGATTTCACCGGTAACTTTATCCAGAGGAACGTTAAAATCAACACGGATAAAAACACGTTTGCCGGCAAGGTCAAGATCTTCGATAGAAAGCTTAGCCATAAATAAACCTTTGAAAAAAGTGAAACAAATTTGGAAAAAATATAGTAAACCGTTCTTGCGGAGTTCACGGCGAAATTACTTTGACGGGCGCGTCCCGGCATAACCACCGTCCCCTGCACAGATCCTGTTCTCGCGATTGTCCCGATTGCGTAAAAATGCGGGGCCTCCTTACGGCAACCGAAACTTTTGAAACATGCATGGTATCTTGCCGGGCATTTGCAAAAAAGCTAAACTTTGGCGCGAACGGAGAATTTAAAAGATGAATGAACCTCAAGAACGGTTATGGACATTACCTTTTGTAAACATCTGCGCGAGTAACTTCGCGATGTTTTTCTCTTTTTATTTACTGCTTCCGGTACTTCCCATTTATATTCACGATGTTTTTCACACCAACGGTTCTCTTGCGGGAATCATTCTCGCTTCTTACTCTCTCGCCGCGTTGATTTGCCGTCCGTTTGCCGGTTACCTGGTCGATACGTTTTCGCGCAAACCGATTTATCTCGTCGCTTACATTGTATTCGGCGGACTTTTCTTCGGTTATTATGCCGTCACTACCATTACCTTAGTGGCGATGATCCGTTTCTTGCACGGAATGAGTTTCGGAATCGTCACCACTTCGGGTAACACCATCGCGGTGGATATTCTCCCATCCAGGCGCCGCGGCGAAGGGATCGGCTATTTCGGCGTTACCACGAATCTCGCGTTTGCCACCGGTCCGATGGCAGGTGTTTTTATCCTTGAAAATTTTAATTACGAAACGGTTTTTATCTCCTCGTTTTGCATAAGCCTCGTGGGGATTCTGCTTGTGCTTTTACTTCGGGTAAAACCGAAGATCCCCGAAATCAAAGCCGCCCCTATTTCGCTCGACCGGTTTTTTCTCGTAGCGGCATTTCCGCAATTTCTCATATTCATGTTCATGGCTTTCGCTTTCGGCGTTGTCACGAATTACATCGGTTTGTACGGAAAAACCATTGGAATTACTCAAGGAGCCGGGCACTTCTACGCCTTGATTGCGATCGGCTTGATCACCGCGCGCCTTTTGACCGGCCGGTTTGTGGACCGCGGCTATTTAACGCGCTTTATTTTAATCGGCGCGGCGCTTCTTTCCGTAACTTACTTTCTTTTGTCTGTAATTCCCGTACCTCCGGTTTATTTCACTTCGGCCTTTATCATCGGCGCGGGCTACGGGTTAATTTGTCCGAGCGCGCAAACTCTTTTTGTGAATATGGCAAGCAACCATCAGCGCGGCACCGCATCGGGTACTTACCTTTCCTCTTGGGATACGGGAGCCGGCGCCGGGATTCTCCTCGGCGGCCCCATCGCCGAAATGTTCGGTTACTCTTACATTTTCCTTGTGAGTTCGATATTGTTGGTAGTTGGTTTTTTCCTTTTCCTCGGCATTGGAAAACCGCATTACGAAAAGAATAAACTGCGGTAAAATTTCATCCTGAAAATATGGAGGAGGGGGGAGCCCCCTCGCTTCAACCTCGCTGGATCGCGCGTCCTCTTTCGGCTTCTTTCAGTCGCCGGGACGCGCGGCGAGTTTTGCGCATCCCCCCGCGGTTCGTAAGGTCATGTAATGTCATCGCGAACGCGGGATGTGTGTGGTGTGATCCGGTGAGGAACTATGCAGGTCTGCCGCTTATTCGCTGCCCCCTCAAAACCGAGTTCTTCGGGTATGTAAGGTTTGGGTGCAAATCATCAGTCCTTAACGCAACGAACCGAATAACCGCTAATCTTGCCGAAATTACCCATGCCGTTACTCATATCCGTGAAGTCCGAACGCGTGTTCCGGCGTTGGGCATAGTCACTGCTACTTTCGCTTTCCGTAGCCGTCCACCAGAGACCGCTCGAGCCGACACTGCTGAAACTACCATCGTTGCCGCTGCGATAACCACCCGGCAAGGCATTGAAACCGTAATCATCCGTGCCTGCGATCAAACCATTGCCATTGTCAATCCAACCGGTTTTCGATTTTAGCTTGGTTCCCGCTGTACTTGAACCGACAAAATTCACAAGCGTATTCCATTCCTCGCTACTCGGCAAATGCCAGCCATCCGGGCAATCTTCCATAGCCGTACCCCAATCGTAAAGCCGGCCGTAAGTGTCACAATTCGAATCATCATCTTTATAACACCAACTGTTGCCGGTTTCGGGAATATGGTTTAAGTTTTCGGCCATCCAGGTTTGGGTACCGATCTCCACCCATTTGTACTCTTTATTGTCACGTTCATCGGTAAATGTTCCGCTGACAGTCATAATATTTGAACTGCTGGACGACTTTATTTCGCTTGAACTGCCCGGATCGTTTACTCCAATGGAACTGCTGGAAAGTTCGGTATTATCATCTCCGCCGGTACCGCTTTCGCCGCCGCAGGCGGCGAAAGAAAGTGCCAATACTGCAGCGCCGAAGAGTGCGGTTGTTTTTGTTGAAAGAATATTCATTTGCGGTTCCTTTTAAGCGTAAAAAGTTATTTGTTAATTTATAGTAAAGCATGGCTAATGTATATTTTTTGGGGATCAAAAGATGTGTTTTAGGGGATGCAAAATAACGGATTCGAGAGCGGCAAACAGGTATGTGAAAAATGGGGATTTTAGCGTAAAAACCGGGAATATTTTAATGTATTGGTTGACCCCCGAGCCGCGGCCGAAAATGACGCGGATGAGAGTGTGATAGAGATCTCGTGTTTTTGGACCCCGTATTCCTCGCGTTTTTATGCAGTTAAGACAATCGCGAGGACAGGCTTTGTCCGGGGTGACGATGGTATGTTCTTCGTGATTTCAATGACTGAATTCCCCATTTATGCATCCGCATAGATCGTCATCACGAGCTACGTCTTTTTTTGTCATCGCGAACGCGGAACGCGTGCGGCGATCCGGTGAGGTACAATACAGGATCGCGCTACGCTTGTCCGCGATGACCGGAAAATTCTATTCCCTTATCCCTGACTTTCATGCCCGAGAAACTCAAATGCAATTTTTGGATTTTTAAGGCGTTTGTATATACTTCCGAAAGCAGTAATTTGTTCTTCTTGGATTCGGTTTTGCCATGAGGCCCCGGACTTGCGCCGGGGCACGCCCTTTTACGAATTCAGCACTTTCTGTATCAGATCGTTCAAACGCTTGGTATCGAAACGTCCTTTGATTTTTGGGGCAAGTTCTTTCATCATTTTGCCCATGTCTTTTGCAGAAGCGCCGATCTTTTCCTTTGCTGCTTCCACCATTTTTAAGACCTCTTCTTCGGTCAGCGGTTCGGGCAAATACTTTTCCAGAAATTGAACCGCCTTATCGGCGTTATCCACCAGTTCCTGCTTGGCTGCCCGCTGAAACATTTCCATGGCTTCTTTTTTTTGCTTGATGTTTTTCACGATCGCATCCACCACCATCGAATCGGAAATTTCTTCTTTGGCATTGATGGCGGTATTTTTAACGTCGGAATGCAAAGTCCGGAGAGCGAGAAGCGCCTCCGACTCTTTATTCTTCATTGCGGTTTTGATGTCCGAAAGAATCCGGTCTAATAAAGGGCTTGCCATATTCACCTCCAAAAAATAAGAGAAAGCCGCATGAGCCTTCTCTCGTGAATGCCGTTTCAAAAAAAGGCTTAGTAAAGACGCTTGCGATTTTGTTCTGCGATTTCTTTCAGAAGCTTGCGGCGCGCAGCGGTTTCGAGACGTTTCTTCACTTCGGAAGGTTTCTCAAAACGTTGACGGCGCTTTACATCGGAAATGATTCCGTTTTTTTCGCAGGACTTGGTAAAACGCTTTAGCGCTCTTTCAAAAGGTTCATTTGATTTTACAACAACACCGATCACGGTTATTCCTTTGGTTGCAGTTAATTTTTTACTGGTGCAAATTTAGCTCCTTTTTTAAAAACCGTCAAGTCGAAACCGGGGGAAGTTTTAGCGGTTTTCGCCTGTTTTTTATACGAATTTTCCTTATAACTTGCGAAAAATCAATAACTTATGTATATTTTTTCAAAAAACAGGAGAATATAGTGAAGAATTCTTTTTCGACAACCATTTGGGCGGGATGCTTCTCTACTCTGCTTTTTCTTTCCGGCTGTGAAAAAAAAGAAGAAATACTCCCCGCTGTGAAACCGGTCGAAACGGCAAAAACCGCTGCCCCGGAGGATTCGGCAACGGAAAATGCCCAGGAACCGGAACTTCAACCTATTCAATCGCTTTCCGCTCCTCAACCGGAGCCTGAAGAAAAGCCGGCTGCCGTAAGTGAAGCGGTTCAGCAAAAAGAAGGGAATTTCGTGATTCAGGTCGGGATCCAGCCTTCCAAAAAAGGGGCGGAAGCTCTGGTTTCACGCCTCAAAGAACACGGAATCGACGCTTACCTCGCCCGCGTGGAAAGCCCCGGCGATCTCGAAGGTACTTATTACCGCGTGCGGATCGGTTTTTTTGCAAATACCGCGCAGGCTCAAAATTTCGGAAAACAGACTCTTGAACCCCTTGGTTTTGCCTGGTGGGTTGATAACCACGCTAACGACGATGTGAGTGTTAAACAGGTTTCGGACGTAACCGAAGAGGAAGCGATTCCCGGAAAAGAACCCGGTGCTTCCGCAACGGTCGCAAAAGAAGCTCCTATGCAAGAATCCGCTCCGTCGGAAGAAGTTATCGAAGAAGAAGGTATGATTCCCGTTACCCCTCAGGAAGAAGAATTAGTTGAAAAAATCGACGAAGCCCCGGCTTCAACGACTCCTCAGGTTATTGAGGATGACTGGGATACTTGGGAATAATCATTTCGGCTGTTCCGGGCTAAAAAACGCCGGTTTTCCGAATGTGTGAGGGATGGTGACCCGAAGGGCGGAGACTCGTTAGAGGCTCCGTTGCACTTGGCGGGGTACCCGCCTTAGTGCAATACAGCCCGGCCCGCGAGACTTTTAATGCGGGTGATGCAAACGCGGGACACGCCCATATGCTTTCCCGGAGAATACCTTTCTATATTTGGCGAATGGCTTCCTTAAAAAAATCCTTTTTTATCATTTCCCTCGGTTGTTCCAAAAATCAGGTGGATGCGGAGTATCTCGCGGGAGAGCTCGTTTCTGCCGGGCTTTCTTTTCAAAATTCTCAGAAGAAAGCCGATGTGCTTGTGGTGAATACTTGCGGTTTTATCGAAGATGCGAAAGAGGAATCCATTGAAACGATCCTGCAAATCGCGGGGCAAAAACAAAAAAAGCAAACGCTCGTGGTTTGCGGTTGTCTGAGCAAACGGTATGCCGGCGAACTTGCGAAAGAGATTCCCGAAGTGGATTACTGGCTCGGGACGTATCAGCTCGGTTCTCTCGTCAAAACGCTGGGACTCGGGCATTCGACGGAATGCGGGAATCTTTCCCGTTTTAATTTGAGCGATTACCTTCACCACGCTTATGTGAAAGTGGCGGAAGGCTGTAACCGGAAATGTGCTTTTTGTGCGATTCCCGGAATTCGCGGGCGGCAGGTTTCCCGGTCTGTCGAAGATATTGTGGAAGAGGTGAAACAGCTTGAAGCGAGCGGCGTTCAAGAGATTACGCTTGTCGCGCAGGATCTCACGTTTTTCGGGCGTGAAAAAAAGAACGGCGGTTCTTTGCGGGAGCTTCTCGAAGCGTTGATTCAAAACACAAAGGTTCCGTGGATCCGGATGCTTTACTGGTATCCGGCGTTTATCGACGATGCTTTGCTTGAATTGATTGCAAAAGAAGATCGCCTTTGCAAGTATATCGACATGCCGGTTCAGCACGCGAGCGATAAAATGCTCCGCCTGATGAAAAGAAATTATTCCGGAAAGGAACTCCGGGATTTGCTTTTGAAAATCCGGGAAAAAATTCCGGGGGTGACGCTCCGCACCACCGTTCTCGTCGGGTTTCCGGGAGAGACGCACGAAGATTTCGAAGCGCTCATGAATCTCGTTCAGGAGATTCGATTCGAGCATTTGGGCGGTTTCGTTTACAGTCCGGAAGAAAATACGCCCGCGCTGGAGTTGAAAGAAACTCCGGTGAGTGAAGCCGATGCGCGCCTGCGGTTGAGCGCGCTCATGGAGATTCAAGAAGAAATTTCTCTGGAAAACAATGAAGCGCTTCTCGGGAAAAAAGTGAAGATCATTTTAGATGAAGTCGCCGAAGAAAGCGAATATCATTTTTACGGGCGCACCGAAGGGAACGCTCTTGAGATTGATGACAGCGTGAAAGTGATCGAAGGAAGCGGCGAAGTCGGCACTTTCCGCACAGCGCTCGCGGTGGATTGCACTCCGCACGAACTGATTGTAAAACTTGAACCTTAATGCTCCGGGTCACTATGATGTTCAAAGCCTTTTATGCCGTAGTGAAAAAAATTCCGAAAGGGAAAGTCGCAAGTTACGGTACGGTGGCAAGCCTCGGCGGGTTTCCGCGGTGCAGCCGTCAGGTTGGGTTTGCGCTCCATCAAAATCCGGACCCGGAAAACATTCCTTGTCATCGCGTGGTGTTTAAAGACGGGCGTTTAAGCCCCGCTTTTGCTTTCGGCGGAGAGCTTTATCAGCGGAAATTGCTCGAAGCGGAAGGGGTTTCCTTTATCGGCGAAAAAGTCGATATGGAAAAATGCGCGTTAAAAGTCAAAGCGAAATAACGCCTGCAGACCGCCCCGGATGTCGGGCACAAACGCGAGGTGAACCGGATTATCAAAATCGCTCAGCATGGCATCGACTACGGCATCGCCGATGGAATACAGATAAATTAGAGCAAAGCCCCAAATATAAAGATTCCGGTTTTTACGGAAATAAGTAAGGCGTTCGTTTACTTCTTCCAGTTCAACGGAAGACTCCGGCTCCCCGCGCAAATTCCGGACGCGCCCCAAATAATAACGAACCACTTGCTGGCGCGAATAAACGCTCACCGAACTCCCGAGAAGCCCCATATAAAGCAAACCCGCTTTCCCGTATTCATCGTTATAAATCTGCCCCCAACCGGGAACGATTGAGCGCAAAAGCGCGCTGGAAACGCTTCGCTTTCCGAGATTGTAACCCCGGTTCTTTTTCCAAATCCCGAACGCGTCCATCCAGCCGTAAAGATGAAGTCCGATAAGCCACGTGAGTTCCGACTTCCGCAAATCTTCCTCTTCGATTTTTTTGTCGTTGATACTGCGGATCATGGAAACAAATTGACCGCGTTTCTGCTGATAGTAAGTGAGGCTGTCTCCGGGAACACCGCTTAAGATGTGATTCGTGATCACGGCGATAGAATCCTGAAACTCCCGCGCCTCGTCGAAACGGCGCTCTTTCTGGATTTTTTTATTGAAAAAAACTTCGTAAGTGAGGAGAAGTTCAACGGCGGCAATGAAACTGCCGCGCACATAATGTTCCGAATAAAATTGTCCGCCGCCCGGGAATATGCCCCACAAAAGCGTGAGCGGAAGGCTGTTCCGCCCTGTCCGAATATCCCATTCATGCACCGGAAGACTGTCGATTTCCGTTACTCCGGTTTTTCCTTTCTCAAACGGCTGCGGTTCTTCTGCCGCGCATTCCGGAACACCCCGAAAAACGAGAAAAAGAAAAACAAGAATAGAAACCGCGCGGAACATGGACACAAAAGTAATTATTCGAACCTGAAAATGAGAGAGTCAAAGCCCGAAAACCGGACTAAGCGCGTCCGGACAGGAAATTTGAATTCATAATCCCGTGTTCCGAAACTCAGGCGTTCTTACCAAAAAAGTATTGAAAGGGGGATGCCCCCTCGCTCCAACCGGCGTTAATCGCTCCGTCTTTTTCGGCTTCCTTTGGTCGCCGGCCGTCGCGCGCCGTTTTCCGCTACCCCCTTGAATACATGATCTTCGGGCATGGAAAACGGGGACATGGGATAAGGGATGCGGGACCAGGCAGTGGCGCACATTTAAAAAGTCTTTTATGCAAACGCGAACTAATCGGTGTGTAAAATAAATTCGGCATGACGCTAACAGGTGCAAAATTTGAATGTAGCTCCGTTTTGGGAAGCGCTTTAGCGCCCTAAAATACAGCCCGACCCGGCGCGATGCGCCGGGACACGCCCTATATCAAAAGATCCGGAGCCATTTTTTGACTTCTTCCACCGAAATCCCTTTGCGGGCGGCATAATCCCGGAGTTGATCTTCCCCTATTTTCCCGATGCTGAAATAGCGGCTTTGAGGGTGCGCGATATAATAGCCCGAAGTGGAGCTCAGGGGGAGCATCATACAGTTTTCCGTGAGGCGGATGCCGATGTTTTCTTCCGGGGAAAGTAATTTCCAAATGGTGCGGAGTTCGGAGGAGTCGGGGCAAGCCGGGTAGCCGGGCGCCGGGCGAATGCCGAACGGTTCCGCATTTTCCGGGAGATAACCCCAATACGATCGCATCACATCGCGGTGCATTTTTTCGGAGAGGGCTTCGGTGAGGCGGTCGGTGAGAGTTTTTGCGAGGAGCGCGCCGTAAGAATCCCCGCGGGCTTCCAGGTCTTTTTGAAATTCGCCGATGCCGAGTCCGGCGCTTACGGCAAAGAGTCCGATCCAGTCTTCCAGATGCGGGTTGAAATAATCCGCGAGGCTTTTAAACGTGCCCGCCGCGCTTTCCTGCTGGCGCAAAAAATGAAGTTCGGCAAGTTCTTTGCGGGAGTCTTCCGCGGCGTAAACCTTAAGCGAGTCTCCGTTACGCTGCACCGGAAAAAAGCCGATCACCGCCCGCGCTTCGGTGGCGCGTTCCCGCACGATCTTCCGGAACATTTCTTCGGCTTCTTCCTTTAACCGAAGCGCTTCTTCCGAAGCGGCAGGGACTTTCCATGCGAAGTAGAAATAGTTCCAATCCGCAAAGGGGAGCAAACTTTCCAAAGGAATTTCCCGGAAAACATGAACTCCCGGTTCGCGCGGCTTGGGCGAACGTTCCCAATTAGTGAGAGCAGCCACAATCACACCCGTTGAAATGATTTTCGCCGTGCGCCCGCGCTTCTTCAAGAGAGGTGAGTTTCACCTGCTCTCCGTGACGTTTCGCGTGTTCCGCTCTTAAAAATTCCTGGCGTTCCTGCAAATTCCGGACAAATTCCGCGCGTTTGGATGGATTCATCCATTGTTCGATCAGAGTGGCGCCCTGCCCCGCATCGGAAGCATAAATCACGGGCGCATCCGATTCCGGCGCAATTTTTACCGCGGTATGCACCGCTGAAGCCGCCGCGCCGCCGATAATCAGCGGGGTTTTTAAGCCTTCGCGTTTGAACGCTTTCGCAACCGTTACCATTTCATCGAGGCTCGGCGTTATCAAGCCCGAAAGCCCAACCATATCGGGTTTGTGTTCTTTCATGGCTTCTACGATTTTTTCGCAAGGCACCATCACACCGAGGTCAACGACTTCGTAATGATTACAGGCAAGCACCACCGATACGATGTTTTTTCCGATGTCATGCACGTCGCCTTTCACCGTAGCCATTATAATTTTTCCGGCTTTGAAATTCTCTCCGGATTTTTCCGCTTCAATATAAGGGAGCAGCACGGATACCGCGAGTTTCATCATGCGCGCGCTTTTCACGACTTGCGGTAAAAAGAGTTTACCTTCACCGAATAACTCCCCTACGCGATTCATGGCGTTCATTAAAGGACCTTCGATAATTTGTACCGCTTTTTCATACTTGGGAATGAGTTCGCGTACATCGTCTTCGATATAGCGGTCGATTCCTTTGATCATGGCGTACATGATCCGCTCTTCGGGTAATTCTTTACGCCAGGCTAAAGCATCGGCATTATTGTTATTTACAACCCCTCTGTCTTTTACCGACTGCGCATAAGTTAAAAGTTTATCGGTTGCATTCGGGTTTCGATTAAAAATCAAATCTTCAATTAAAGTGCGTTCTTCTTCCGGAATACTTTCGTAAGCAGGGAGCACGCCCGCATTCACAATCCCGAAATCCATGCCTGCTTTCCCGGCGTGGTAAAGGAAACAGGAATGAATGCTTTCCCGAATGGCGTTATTCCCCCGAAACGCGAAACTGAGATTGCTGACGCCGCCGACCACATGAGCATGCGGAAGGTTTTCCCGAATATAACGGCAGGTTTCGATAAAGTCTATACCGTAATTCGCGTGTTCGGCCATGCCCGTACCGATGGTGAGAATATTCGGGTCGAATAAAATATCTTCCGCCGGGAAATCCAGTTTGTCTCTAAGCAGACGATACATGCGTTCGCAAACCTGAATGCGGCGCGCAAGCGTGTCGGCTTGCCCCTGTTCGTCAAAAGCCATACAAACCAGCGCGAATCCGCGTTCACGCACTTTCCGGGCGCGTTCCAGAAAAATGCTTTCACCTTCTTTTAAACTGACGGAATTGACAATCCCCTTACCCTGCACACATTCCATACCGGCGAGAAGCACTTCAAAACGGGAACTGTCGATCATGAGAGGCACCCGCGCAATCGCAGGCTCGGACATGATCAGGTTCAGGAAATGAATCATCTCCTCTTTGGTGTCGATCATCCCGTCGTCCAGATTCACGTCAATCACCTGCGCGCCGTTCTCCGCTTGCTCTATGCCGATCGCCACGGCTTCGGCATATTTTTTTTCGCGGATCAGGCGCGCGAATTTAAGCGAACCCGCAATGTTCATGCGTTCCCCGATATTCACAAACCGGCTTTCCCGGGAAACTTCCATGCCGTCCAAACCCGAAAGCAGCAAATGGTGTTTGTTTTCGGGAACTTCCCGCGGAGAGATTCCCGTTAACTTACCGGCAATCGCCCGGATGGTTTCCGGCGTGGTTCCGCAGCAGCCGCCCACAATGTTCATCAGTTTTTCGGAAGCGAACTCCTGAAGAATTTCCGCCATCTCTTCGGGAGTTTCGTTATAACCGCCGAACTCATTCGGGAGCCCGGCGTTCGGATGCACGCTCACGCGCACATACGCGTTTTGAATATCCCGGAGGTGCGCCCCCATTTCCCGTGCGCCGAGTGCGCAGTTGAAACCGATGCTGAAAACCGGGTAAGAAGAAAGACTGTGCCAGAATGCTTTTGCCGTTTGCCCCGCTAAAAGCCGCCCGCTCGAATCGGTAATGGTTCCCGAAACCATTACGGGAAACAGAGAGCCGCGCTTTTCGCATTCGTTCATAATGGCAAGGAGCGCTGCTTTGCAGTTCAGCGTATCGAATACGGTTTCCACCAAAAGAATATCCGCGCCGCCGTCCAGTAAACCGCGCGCCTGTTCCTGATAATTTTCAACGAGTTCCGAGAATGTAACGGCTCGCGCCGCCGGGTCGGAAACGTCGGGGCTCATGCTCGCCGTTTTGGAAGTCGGACCCATGGAACCCGCCACAAAACACGAAGAAACATTCCGTCCGTTTTTTTCACAAAAAGAGTTTACCGCCTCGCGCGCCACCCGTGCCCCGGCAAAAGCGATATCGTAAGCCCGGTCTTGAAGTCCGTATTCCGCCTGCCCGATGCGCGTGGCGCTGAACGTATTCGTTTCGATAATATCGGCGCCGGCTTCCAAATAAGCCGTATGAATATCCCGGATATGCTGAGGCGCGGTTAAGCACAAAACATCGTTATTCCCGGTCAGCTCCACCGGGTGATTTTGAAACATATCATCGCGGAAATCTTTTTCGGTGAGGTGAAGCCGCTGCACCATCGTTCCGAAAGCGCCGTCCAAAAAAACGATCCGTTCCGCGCAGAGATCCGCAAGCGATAAATAAGAATTCGAGAAAGGAATATTTGACTTCATAGATTTATGCATATTTTTAGATATTTGCATAATATAGTTTTTTTGTAGATTCATTGCAACGTTTCACTCCGGAAAAACATCCAAATACCAATGAACGAAACAGATATCGTCCAAGAGCTTAAAAAAAGCAACCTCGCCGCACTGGAAACGGTATGGAATGAGAACAGCAAGAAAATTCTGAATCTCGCTTTCCGTATTCTTTCCGACCGCGATGCCGCCGAAGACGCATTGATGGATATTTTTGTTTCCATCCCGAAAGCGATTCACAGGTTCCGGGAGGAATCTTCGCTTTCCACATGGCTTTACCGTTTAACGGTGAACGAGTGCTTAATGAGGATTCGCAAAAGCAAACGCCGCGATGAAATTGAAAAAATGAGAGCGTGGGAAATCGAAACCCTTTCCATGGGCAATGCTTTTGAAGAAACGGAAATGTTCGACGGCGAGTTGCTGGAGCGCGCCCTTTCGGAGCTCCCCGCTCTGCAAAGAAGCATGCTTTGGCTGAAAGACGCGGAAGGAATTGATATCCGCTCTCTCGCCCGGATTTTTGAAATGCCGGAAGGAACGCTCAAATCGCACCTGTCCCGGACACGAGCCAAATTGAGGACTCAGCTTCATAAGGAGGTTTACTGTGCCTGAAACTTTTGACTTTTCCAAACTGCCGCAACTTTCTCCCCGAAACGATTCGTGGGAAAAAGTGAAAACGCGCCTAACCGAACAAAACCAAAGGAAAGTACTTCATTTCCCGAAGTTCTCCGCATTCACCGCTATGGCAGCGAGTTTGTTCCTGATGAGCGGAGCGTTTCTGTTGGAGCTTCACAGCTCCGGACAAATTAAACCGGTCACGGAAATGATTTTTGACGATGAAGTATTTTCTTGGTATTCCGAACTCGGTTCCGAAAAAGTAAACGACGATTTCGATGAATTTTTAACCATCTACTTAGAAGAATAACGGAGGTTCTAATGTCTTCCCATTCCAAAATCCTGATCGCGAGCGCACTGCTCTTTGCCGCTTCCGTCGGTTTCTTTGCAAGCGCTTTTGTCTTCAACCATTCCCCGGGAAAAATGTTCTGCTCAAAAAACACACCGGCGGAAATACAAAAACCCTTTAAACATTCCATGAAAAAATCCGATTTCCCCAAAAAAGAAATGAAGGAACGGCATGAAAAAATGGAAAAATATATCGGACTGACCGAAGAACAAAAGCAAGCTTTAAAAGAACAAAAAAAGAAAAAAATGAACGCGCGCATGGAATCCAAAAAAGAACGGCAGCAAGTCGAACACCGTTTACGCGAAGTGCTTTCCGCCGACAGCCTCGACGAAGCGGCGCTTAAAAGCGTGAAAGATTCCCTCATGGCGCTGAACGCAAAAGAACTGGACGCAAAAATCGCCGATGTCCGTTTCTGGATCAACACCCTCACGCCGGAACAAAGCGCCAAAATGCGGCAGTTCCATGAAAAGAAAGGGAAACACAAATCCGGCGGGAAAAAACACTAAAAAATGCCGCCCTATTTTTGGGGCGGCTCCCGCCATTTCATTCCGGGACCGAGCTCGCATTTTGCACGGTAGCAAAGCTACCGGCAATAAGTATCGCCGCAGATTTGAAAACGGAGCCGCGGAACGCGTCTCCGCAATTCCGGCCGCATCCCCGCCACAATTAAAGTTCCAAATTATCAATCAGACGGGTTTTGCCGCTGAAACCGGCCACCAAAATAACCGCATCTTCTTTTAAGAGTCCGTGAAGCGATTTTAAATCTTTCCGGCTGACAATCTCAATATATTGAACAACAATTCCGCTCATCAGCATGGGGCGCATCACAATATCCCGCAAAGCGGAAATCCGGCGTTCTCCGGCATCGTAAGCCGATTTTCCGGCAAGGAGCCCGCGGTAAATGCTCGCGGCATTCGTGCGTTCGATTTCGCTCATGTATTCGTTGCGGCTTGAGCGCGCAAGCCCCGATTCTTCACGAATGATCGGGAGAAGTTCCACCCTAACATCAAAATTCAAATCATCTGTCATGCGCCGGATCAAAAAAGCCTGCTGGTAATCTTTTTTTCCGAAGTAAGCCCGATCGGCCTTAGTAATGGCAAACAACTTAGTGACCACCGTAAGAACACCGCGGAAATGACCCTCGCGGTATTTTCCGCAATAGGCATTTTCAAGAGTCTCGTTACGAACCCAGGTGAGCTGTTTTCCGTTCGGATACATTTCCTCCGCCGAGGGCGCGAAAACAAATGACGCCCCCGCGCCTTCCACCGCTTCCGCATCTTTTTCAAGGCGGCGCGGATACTTATCCAAATCTTCGTTTTTCCCAAACTGAGTCGGGTTTACGAAAACACTCACCACCGTCGCATCGCACTCTTCCGCGGATTTTTGAACAAGGCTTAAATGCCCTTCATGAAGCGCGCCCATGGTGGGAACAAGCCCGATTGTTTTTCCCTTTTTCTTATAAACAGCAAGTTCACGGCGCAGTTCCGCAATGGTTTGAATAATTTGCATGGAATCAGCCCCCTTCCGGGACAAAGTAGGTGGTTTGCGAAGGACAACTTTCAATAGCGTTCAGCACCTGCTGCAAGTGCCCTTCGTTATGAACAAAGTCAATATGATCCGTATTGATAATCAGCACGGGACTTTCCCGGTAATGAAAGAAATGATGATTGTAACGTTCCGTAAGTTCGCGCAAATAACGCGGTTCGATAGTGCGCTCCATGGAGCGGCCCCGTTTCTGAATCCGCTTTAAAAGCGTGGGAACACTCGCCTGCAGATAAACAATCAAATCGGGAACGGGAGCATTCTTGGAAAGCGCTTCCGAAACGGTTTCATACATGCCGAGTTCGCTTTCCGATAAATTCTGGAACGCGAAAATGCGGTCTTTATCGAAAGTATAATCGCTGATTACCAAATTCCGGAACAAATCATTCTGTACAAAGGTATCTTGAAACTGACGGTGCCGCGAGAGGAGGAAAAATAACTGCGTTTGAAACGCGTAGGCTTCCGGCATTTCATAAAATTTTTCAAGGAACGGATTTTCGTTAAATTGCTCTTCGATAAGCGTGACATTCAGCCGTTTCGCGAGTTCTTTGGCAAGCGAGGTTTTTCCAACGCCGATTACGCCTTCGACGGCAAGAAACCGAATATCTTCGGGCATGTTCATTTTTGTTCCTCGATTTTTACAAAATCCGGATCGCCTTCTTTCTCGCGAAGTCCGGAGAGGAGTTCCTGCATGGTGCTTCCCGTGAGCGGATCCACCCACTCCGGAGCGATGTCGCAAAAAGGAACAAGCACAAACTGCCGCTTGTAAATTTCCGGATGCGGAAGCGTGGGGCGGCCGTTTACAATGGTATTTCCGTAAAATAAAAGATCCAGGTCAATTTCTCTTGCTTCCCAATGCCCGCGCGGTTTACGCCCCAAAAAACACTCCGCCCCTTTCAAATAATTCAAAAGCCGCACAGCGCCTTGAGTGTACCAAAAACTCACGACTTGATTGTAATAACGCCCCTGCCCCGATGGACCCACCGGAGGCGTTTCGTAAACAGGACTTTCTTTCCAGCCGCCCACAGCTACACGGCGGAGCATTTCCCGGGCGGCGGCGAGGCGTTCGCTTCGAGGTTCCAAATTGCTGCCGAGAGCCACAAAAACTCGTTCTAAAAATTCCACGCTCTTAATATAGCTAAAAAGTTTATCAAAAAATGCGGTTTTTCCTTATGACAAAAGAAACAGGTTTATGTAACTTTGAAATGTAAAAGCCGGATTTACTCCGGAATTTCATCTCAATCTTTTTTGCGTATTCAATCTGCAAAAATCAATTTCATTCTTTTTTCACAGATTATTGACTCAGGAGTTCTCTCGTGCCGAGACCGAAAAAAAGCGAAATCCAATACATTTCCGATACTGTTTCTCCCGATGCGCCGATCCCTAATTTGGAAGCGCTTGGCGATTTGGCAAACCCAATCACTTTTCCCGAAGAAGCGGAAAAACCGGCTCCGCGGAGAGGCCGCCCCAAAAAAATTCAGCCTGTTCCTCAGGAACAAACTCCCGCTGCAGTTCCTCCGGCTCCCGTACAAAACATACCGGCTTCTTATACGCCGGAAGTTCAGGCACCGCCGCCTATCCCGGTTCATGAAACTCAGGTTCCCCCACCCTCCGTTCCGGTTCCTGCAAACTCTCCGGCAGAACCCGCAAACGTTTCCGCCAAACAGGAAAACTCCGAAACGCCGAGAGAAAACGCAGGCGAAGGCGAGAATGCTCCTCAAGGCGACAGACGCTTCCCGAATCAACAGCGATTCGATAAATACAATAACAACAATAACAGATTTAATAACAACAATAATAATAACGGCAAATACAACAAATTCAATAAAAACAACAACCGCCGCAACAACCGTTTTGCACCGCAGGAAGATTACACCGAAAACATGATTCAAGCGCCGCCGGCCGACCCCGAAAAAGTAGCGCTCGCCATGCAAAAATGGAAAGAGCTTCGCAATATGCCCATGTTTGAACTGGTCCGCATGGCGATGGATCTTGAAATTCCCGATTTGAAAAGAATGCGCAAGCAAGCGCTCATTTACCGGATTCTCGGAATCACCGCAGGCGAAGACGTGCCGATTTATACCGAAGGGGTTCTTGAAATCATGAATGAAGGGCACGGTTTTTTACGAAGCCCCGATTTAAACTATCTCGCCGGTTCGGACGATATTTATATCAGCCCGAGTCAGATTCGCCGCTTTGATTTAAAATCCGGTGATTCCGTTACGGGGCAAGTACGCCAGCCGCAGGATAACGAACGGTATTTCGCGCTCATGCGAATCGATACCATCAACTTTGAACCGCCGGAAAAAGCAAAACGCCGCGTGGCTTTCGAATACCTCACGCCGCTTCACCCTTATGAACGCCTGAATCTCGAATGGCGCAGCGATGAACTCAGTACGCGCATTATGGATCTGTTTACGCCCATCGGCAAAGGACAGCGCGGTATTTTGCTTGCGCCGCCGCGAACCGGTAAAACGGTGCTTCTCCAAAACCTCGCGAACGCCATTGCGCAGAACCATCCGGAAGTCAAACTTTTTGTGCTCCTCATTGACGAACGCCCCGAAGAAGTGACCGACATGAAGCGCCATGTGAAAGGCGAAGTGCTCGCTTCCACTTTCGACGAACCGCCCGAACGCCACGTTCAAGTCGCGGACATGGTTCTCGAAAAAGCAAAGCGCCTTGTGGAATACGGAAACGATGTGGTGATTCTTTTGGATTCCATTACGCGTTTCGCCCGTGCAAACAACGTGGTGATTCCTCACTCCGGAAAAATTTTATCCGGCGGTGTCGATGCCATGGCGTTGCAGCGCCCGAAACGTTTCTTCGGCGCGGCGCGGAAAATCGAAAACGGAGGCTCGCTCACCATTATCGGAACCGCGCTCATTGAAACCGGAAGCCGCATGGACGAAGTGATTTTCGAAGAATTCAAAGGCACCGGCAACATGGAACTCGTACTGGACCGCCGCATTTCCGAAAAGCGGATTTGGCCCGCCATCGATATTTTCAAATCCGGCACCCGGAAAGAAGAACTCCTGCTCACCGAAGACGAAATGCGCCGCGTATGGATTCTCCGCCGTTATCTCCAAGATCAAACATCCATTGAAATTATGGAATTTATGCGGGATAAAATGCTGAAAACCAAGACCAACAAAGATTTTCTTTCGTCAATGAACGGCTAAGGAGTTTAGGATGACTGCAAAGAATATTTTATTTATCGGTGCGGGAAATATGGGTTCGGCGATTATCCGCGGACTCCTTCAATCCGGTTACGCTTCGGATTCGCTTTATTTTGTGGAACCTTCCGATGTTCTCAGCGAAGAACTCGCAAATCAAGGGCTTCACCGTGCCGCTTCTTTGGAAGAGGGCGTTTCAAAAGCGGACGCTGTTATTCTTTGCATTAAACCTCAAATTTTTAAAACCGCGGCGGGCTCTTGGAAAAGCGCCATGGCGGGGCTCAAAAAGAAACCGCTTTTCATGTCGATTATGGCCGGCGTTTCCCGGAAAACCATGCTTGAATTTTTAGGAGAAGTCGAAGTCACGCGCATTATGCCGAACCTCCCGATGACCGTCGGAAAAGGGGTCGCGGCGATTGCCACCGACGGCGTTTCCGAAGAATCCATGACATTCATTAAAAGTATTTTTTCTCCGATTGCCGTGACGGTGGAAGTTCCCGAATCCGGAATGGACGCGGTCACCGGCGTTTCCGGAAGCGGCCCCGCTTATGTTTTTGAGTTTGTAGAAGGCTTGATCCGCGGCGGCGTTCAAATGGGACTCTCCCGGGAAACCGCAACAGCTCTTACTCTCGGTACTCTCGAAGGAAGTTTGGAAATGCTCCGCCAAAGCGGGAAAAGCCCCGCGGAACTTTCGGCGATGGTTTCTTCTCCCGGCGGCACCACGATCGCGGCGATTCAAGCCATGGAAAATGCCGCTTTCCGCGGAACCTTAATGAAAGCCGTCGAAGCCGCCACGCAGCGATCCAAAGAACTCGGATAAGGTTTCTCCGCCGTGCCGGAATCCAAAATGAGAATCATCCTCGCAGGGAAGGAAACGCCGAAGTTTTCTTTTATCCAGGACGTTCTCTTTAGTGTGAACTTGTACGAAGTAGAAATCGTTGCGACGGAAGTCGAACTTTCGGAAACCGAAATTCTACCCGGAATCATTATCTTTAATTTGGATGATACTTCTTCTTTACCTTTGATTAAACGCTGGAAAGAAAAAGTACCGCGCGCCTTTCTTTTAGGGTTTACCGAAACTCCGGAAACGCTCCCTTCCGAAATCCGAAAACTCGTTCCGATTATTTTAGATACCCCGTCTCTCGACCTCGACTTTATGAGACTCATCGGAAATCTGCGCGATTTATACACGCTGAAACAAAAATTTTTCGAAAGCCTTGAAAAAATCATCGGGCAAAGCGCGGCAATTCAAGAATTGCGCCGCACTATCGAAAAAATGCTCGGCAGCAAAGGAGTTGTCCTTATTCAAGGAGAATCGGGAGCCGGAAAAGAGCTTGTAGCGCAGGCGCTTGCGAGTATTCACTCCAAACTGGTCGTGGTGAATTGCAGCGCCATTACGGAAAACCTGTTTGAAAGCGAATTATTCGGACACGCCAAAGGATCTTTTACCGGTGCTGCCGGCGAACGAACCGGGCTTTTTGAAGAAGCGGCGAACGGCGTACTATTCCTGGACGAGATCGGCGACATGCCGCTTTCCATGCAAACCAAACTTCTCCGCACTTTGCAGGATGGCGAATTCCGGCCGGTAGGTTCCAACAAAACCAAGCGCGTTTCCGTACGCATCATTTGCGCCACCAACCGCGATTTGAGAAAAGAAGTAAAAGCCGGGCGGTTCCGGGAAGACTTGTTTTACCGCATTCATGTGCTTCCCATTATCGTGCCGCCGCTCCGCGACCGCCGCGAAGACATCCCCGATTTGGTAAAACATTTTCTCTCCGTTTACTCTCCGAACGAAATGCCGCAAATCACTCCCGAAGCCTGGAAAATTTTGCGGGGGCATTCTTTCCCCGGAAACATCCGCGAACTGGAAAATACCATTCACCGCGCCGTCTCTTTAATGGAAAATAACACCATTACAGACAAAGAAATTTTACTCACGCCGTTTTCTCCGGATGCCGCGGAAAATCCGGATTATTTCTCTCTTTCCTACGCGGATTTCAGAGAATATCAAAAAGAACAGGAACGCGAATACATTTGCCGGAAAATAAAAGAACACGAAGGCTCCGTGACCGAAACCGCCAAATCCTTTGACATGCAACGCAGCGCGCTCTACGGCCGCGCCGCGAGAATCGGACTCAATCTAAACGATTTCAGAAAAGAAAAGTATAAATAGGGCGTGCCCCGCTACGCGGGTCGGCGTGTCTCCGGGCTACCCTCCGGTCGGTGCTGCGCACTGCGCGCCTTAGGCGCGCACCCTCCGCCTGCCTCACGTGTTTTGGCGCAATTCCAACACTTTTTCCAAAACCGGAGCGGCTTCCAGCCTAAAGGTTTTGAAAAAAGTATTGAAAACCGCGCTTATGTGAAAATGCGTGAGGGATCGTGACCCGAAGGGCGGAGACGAGAGAGGTTATTCCGCTGAAGATCCGTGCGGCTCCGTTGCACTTGGCGGGAAATCCGCCTTAGTGCAATACAGCCCGACCCGGCGCTTTACAGTGGACCCTGACCAAGCGGCGGCACACATTTGGAAAATCTTACATGCAAGTGCGAACTTAATAGATGTGCAAAACATCCTGATGCTGAAACAAGTTCAGCATGACAGTTTCAGGATCAG
>JAISUZ010000106.1 GCA_031271785.1 Fibrobacter sp.
TGAATAAGGTTAAAAAATTGAGGAAAAGGATCCTTAAATAGACCGTTCAAATATAGTTTCCTTTTTTCGATTTTAGAACTAAAAAAGCTAAAAACACTTTCCGAAAAAAGTCGAAAAAAACGATCGTTTTTTATCGCACCTCGTTTTTCACTTATTTTCCCCATTTTTTAGTTTGTTTGATATGGTGACGGTTGTTTTTGCCTATCAAAAGAGGCGCTTTCAAGGATGCAAAATAAGGGAGGAAGGAGGCCCCGTATTCCTCGCGTTTTTATGCAGTTAGGACAATCGCAAGGACAGACTCCGTACGGGTTGACATTTCTATTCCCCATTCCCTATTTGATAAACACAGTTCGCATTTTTTATTGGTGCGAGTGTCGTCGCGAACGCGGGATGTATTTCTTTGTCATCGCCACTTTGTCCTCATTCCCATATTCCAATTCCCTGTTTACAATTCCCGAGGAATTCGGCAGCAATTTTTTATCCCTAAGCGCGGTTCTCAATGCTCCGAGACAAATTTTTAGGCCGGAAGCCGCTCCAATTTGTCGCGGAGCGTTGGAATCGCGCGGGAGTGGCATTTTACCTTTTCAAGGCGTTTGTATATGCCGTAAAATAAGCATTACCGCAGATTTGAAAAATCTTTCATGCCTTAGCGAACTCAATTAATGCGGTAATAAACAACGTCAATACGCTTGCGTGCCGACAATGTTTTCGGAGGCATATACGAATGCCTTTTCTTCGCGTGAGGGATGGTGACCCGAAGGGCGGAGACGCGCGGAATCTCTGTTCTTCGGGCATGGGAAGCATTGGAAATAGAACACTCAGGCATTCTATTTCCAATTCCCTGTCTCCTGTTTCACTGCTTGCAATTTCTGATTTGAGAGAAATTCCGCGCGGCTCCGTTTTTGGCGGAGGCTCTCGCGCTTCATTTCATTCGGCGGAAAGAAAGAGCGCGAGCGGGTGCCATCCCAAAAATACAGCCCGGCCGCCGTGAGGCGGACACGCCCATAATCCGTTTGAATTTTTACAAAGTTTTTGCATTTTTTTATCTTTTAAGCGAAATTTGTAAAAAAAGGAACAAAATGATTATTCCGGATTGTAACGATCAAGTTCAGGCGCGGCTCGTTAAGCTCGAAAAATTTACAGAGATGAGTGTGGATCCTTATCCGCATTATTTTAACAGAACTCATGATTCCGAGAGATTGAAAAAAGAAAAAGATAAGCTTTTGAGTTCCGGCGAAAAGGTTTCTTTTGCCGGGCGCGTGGTGCGTTATAACCGGAAAGGTAAAATGTGCTTTATGCACCTGAAAGACCGTTTCGGGAAGTTGCAGGTGGTTTGCGTAGCGAATATTCTGGAAGATAATTATGAGATTGTGAAGATGATTGATCTCGGCGATTGGGTGGGCGTTTCCGGTTCGATGATGGAAACACAGAGCGGCGAGTATTCCGTGAAGGCGGATTCGGTGGTGATGCTTTCCAAGACGGTGCGTCCGCTCCCGGTGCCGAAGGAAAAGATCGACGATGCCGGTAATAAAACGGTTTTCCACGAGTTTAAGGATGTGGATACGCGGTACCGTCAGCGTTATGTGGATATGGCGCTGAACGATGAAGTGAAAGAGGTGTTTTTGAAGCGCAGCAAAATTATGCAGGCGATTCGCGAATACCTGATCGGGAAAGGGTTTATTGAGGTGGAAACGCCGACGCTTCAGCCGATTTACGGCGGTGCGAATGCCCGCCCGTTCACTACGCATCATAACGCTGCCGATATGACGCTTTTTCTGCGCGTGGCTCCCGAGTTGTACCTCAAGCGTTGCATTGTGGGCGGTATGGAGAAAGTGTTTGAGTTCAGCAGTAATTTCAGAAACGAGGGCATGGACAGAACGCACAGTCCGGAGTTTACCGGTCTCGAATTTTACGAGGCGTACGCGGATTATAACGATATGATGGTGCACTTTGAAAATATTTACGAGCAGGCGTGCATCGCCGCTAACGGAACTACGAAAGTAAATTTTCAAGGGACCGAGATTGATTTTAAGACTCCCTGGCCGCGCCTTTCCCTATACGAGGCTCTCGAAAAATATGCCGGGTTCAAAGTCGAGAGTATGACGGATGATGAGATCAAAACGGTTTTGGAGCAGAAGAACGAGAAGATGGACGGCGCCTGGAGCCGCGGCCGTGCGATTCTGAAGCTGTTTGAAATTTTTGTGGAAGACAAGCTGGTTCAGCCGGTGATTATCAAGGATATGCCGAAAGAGAGTACTCCGCTTTGCAAGGTGCATCGCGTGAATCCGGATTTGATTGAGCAGTTTGAGCCTTACGCGAACGGTTGGGAACTCGGGAATGCTTATACCGAACTGAATGACCCGCTTCGTCAGCGCGAGCTTCTCGAAGAACAGGTTTCCCGCGGCCGCGGCGGCGAGGGGGAAACGCATCCGATGGATGAGAGTTTCCTTCACGCGATTGAATCGGGGCTTCCGCCTACCGGCGGCGTTGGTTTCGGTATCGACCGCATGGTGATGCTTTTAACGAATCAGCCGACGATTCGCGATGTTCAATTATTCCCTTTGATGAAACCGGAATAATTCTTTCTATGAAATCGGCAATAACACATAGGGACCCGGGAATGGGGTGCAGGGAATGGGGAATAGAAGATTCTTCACACTCTCTCGCTACCCCGGACAAGAGCCGCTGTCCTGCCGAATTTATTTTGTACATGAATCAGTTCGAGCGAGGGTCGGCATTCGAAGAAAAACGAGTTTGGATTCTGAACCAAGTTCAGGGTGACAGCATGGCGATTTTCATGTCCCTTATCCCTAACTTTCATAAACGCAAAGCAATTTTTAGAGGTTCCCTGTATGAATAAATTGGAATGGCTCCTCGCTTGGCGTTACCTCGGTGCGCAGCGGAAGAGTCTTTTTGTCGCGCTCATTGGTATTTTCAGTATGCTCGGCGTGAGCATCGGTGTGTTTGCGCTCGTGGTGGCGCTTTCGGCGGTGAACGGTTTTGAAGAGGAAGTGACGGCTCAGATGATCGGGAAGGACGCGCATTTTGAAGTGATGCGTTATTACGGCGATCCGATTGAGAACTACGAAGATCTTATGAAACGGATCCGGGAGAACGATCCTGAAATTACCGGTGCTTCTCCGTTCATTGTTTACAAAGTGGGTATCAGTTCCAAAAAAGTGAACGATGGTATTGTGCTTTACGGAATCGATACCGAGCGTTCCAAAAGCGTGGTGGATATTCACAAGAATATGAAGTGGGGGAACTATACCGTGGATAGCGTGCCCGATGCCGCCGGGAATTTACGCCCGGCGGTGCTTCTCGGCAGCGGGCTTGCTTCGCGCCTTCGAGTGGTGGTGGGCGATAAGATTATTCTTCAAACATTTCAAAGCCCCGAAGAGACCGCGAGCATGGGCGGTCCCCGTATTCTTTCGGCGGTGGTTTCCGGTATTTTTGAAACGGGTATGTATGAATACGATGGGAACCTCGCTTATATCGGTATTGCCGAGGCGCAGAAACTGCTCGGTATGAAAGACGCGGTGAGCGGTATTCAGTTCCGCGTGAGAGATCATTGGCAGGCGGGAGTTCATGCGGATAAGGCGATGGAAATCGCCGATTATCCGTATTACGCGATTGATTGGCAGTCTAAAAACGTGACGCTCCTTAAGTGGATGAACTACGAGAAGTTTATTGTGGCGGCGATTATCTGCCTGATTATTTTGGTGGCGGCTTTCAATATTATCAGTTCGCTCATTATGGTGGTGATTGATAAAACAAAAGAAATAGGGATTCTTCGCGGTATGGGTATGAGCAAATTTTCCGTGATGCGCGTGTTTATGCTGATGGGTTCTTTTATCGGAGTCGGCGGTACGCTTATCGGCGGGAGCGCTGGGCTTATTCTTTGTTTTATTCAGGAAAAATACAGGCTTATTAAACTTCCCGGCGATGTTTATGTGCTTCCTTATTTTCCGGTGCGCGTTGAAGGGCTCGATGTTCTTTTGGTTTTTGTGATCGGTATTATTTTATGTATCCTCGCTACGCTTTTTCCGGCATGGAAAGCGAGCCGTTTGGATCCGGTGGGGGCTATTCGCCATGAGTGAGATTTTACTGGAAACACAAGCGTTGACTAAGGTTTATGAAGAGACCGGCGAGCGGCTCGAAATTCTGCGCGGGGTGGATATTCAAATCGCCCCAGGCGATTTTACGGTTCTTACCGGCGCTTCGGGTTCCGGGAAATCCACGCTTCTCAACCTGATGGGACTTTTGGATCAGCCGACTTCCGGAGAGATTCTTTTTAAGGGAAAGTCTCTGCGGGCGTTTTCCGACCGGGAACGCGATGATTACCACATGAAAAGCGTCGGTTTTGTTTTTCAGTTCCATCACCTGCTTTCGGAGTTTACCGCGATTGAAAATGTGGCGACTCCGGCGCGGATTCTGAAATATTCAAAGCCGGTTTGGAAAGAGCGCGCGGAGATGCTTTTGGAGACGGTGGGGCTCAAGGATCGCCGGAATCATTTGCCGCGGGAACTCTCCGGCGGCGAACGTCAGCGGGTTGCGGTGGCGCGGGCGCTCATGAATCAGCCGGATTTGGTGTTTGCCGACGAGCCCAGCGGTAATTTGGATGAAAAGAACGCTGTTGTCCTGAACGAACTTTTTGTAGAATTAAATAAGAAATACGGACAGTCGTTCTTGATCGTGACGCACGATGAAAGAATGGCGCGCGAAGCCACGAAGCGTTTCCACATGCGTGGCGGCCTGGTGGTTCCTTTTAACGAGGAGAATGCGGTATGAAAGGACGATTTACGGACAGAGTAAAAAAGATTTTACAGTTTGCCCGCGAAAGCGCGGTGCATTTAGGTCATGACCGTGTCGGTACGGAACATTTGCTTCTCGGGATTATTCGGGAAGGCGATGGGTTTGCGGTGAGCGCCCTTAAACGCATCGGAACGGATTTGGATAAACTCGCCTCCGATATTGAACAAACGCAGGTGACTCCGAGCGATATGATGACTCTCGGCAGCGGACAGCAGATGGTGCTTTTCACTTCGAGAGCGAAAACGGTGCTTCAAAATTCGGCGACCGAGGCGCGCGCCATGAGCGATGATCATATTGGTACCGAACACGTTCTTCTTTCGCTGATGAAGATCAGCGATTCTTCGGCGGCGACGATTTTAAGGGAAGCCGGTCTTGATTATGAGATGGTGAAGGATGCGGTGGTCGCGGTGCGCCGGGAAGATAAGGATCATTTGAGCAATATGGATTCCGATATGCCGATGAACAGCGCGCTGCGGAAATCGGGTAAATCCAAAATGCCGATTCTGGAACGTTTCGGAAGAGATTTGACCGAACTCGCCGTACAGGGAAAACTGGACCCGGTGATCGGGCGCGGCGATGAAATCGAACGCCTGATTCAGGTGTTGTCCCGGAGAAAGAAAAACAATCCGGTGCTGATCGGCGAACCCGGCGTGGGAAAAACCGCGATTGTGGAAGGGCTTGCCCAAAAAATCGTTCAGAAAAATATTCCGGAAGTGCTTGAAGGTAAACGAGTGGTCGCTCTTGATGTGGCGGCGATGGTAGCAGGTACCAAATATCGCGGGCAGTTTGAAGAACGCGTGAAGGGACTCGTTATGGAACTTGAGCGGAACGCGAACGCGGTGATTCTTTTTATCGATGAACTGCACACGATTGTCGGCGCCGGAGGCGCCGAAGGGAGCCTCGATGCTTCGAATATTTTCAAGCCGGCTCTCGCCCGCGGGGAATTGCAGTGTATCGGCGCCACAACCGTGGATGAATACCGCAAGTATATTGAAAAGGATGCGGCCCTGGAACGGCGTTTCCAAACCATAATGGTGAATCCGCCGACGCTCGAAGAGTCCGTGACGATTCTTCACGGGCTTCGCCAGAAGTATGAAAAGCATCATAAGGTGAGTTATACCGAAGATGCGCTCCGCGCCTCCGTTTATTTGAGCGACCGCTATTTGAGCGACCGCTTTTTGCCGGATAAGGCGATTGATATTTTGGATGAGGCGGGCGCGCGCGTGCGCCTTGCAAGTATGGCGCTCCCTCCGGATTTGCGGATGCGTGAACACGAACTGGAAGATGTGTCGCGCCAAAAAGAAGAAGCGGTGGCGATGCAGGATTTTGAAAATGCGGCTCAATACCGCGATCAGGTGGAAGCGCTTCAAAAAGAAATCGCTACCCTGAAACAGGAATGGCGGGAAAAGAGAAAGGACGAGTGCCTTGTCGTTGATGAAAGCGTGATCCGCGATGTGATCAGCAAAATGACGGGGATTCCGATTTCGCGCCTCGCGAGCGAAGAAACCAAAAAGCTGGTGGATTTGGATCAGGAAATCAAACGGCGTATTATCGGGCAGGATCGCGCCGTGATGGCTGTTGTGAAATCCATTCGCCGTACCCGCGCGGGGATTCACGATACCAAACGCCCTATGGGCAGTTTCCTTTTCCTTGGGCCGACGGGTGTTGGAAAAACGGAGCTCGCAAAGGTTTTGAGTCTTTCGCTTTTCGGCGCCGAAGACGCCATGATTCGAATCGACATGAGCGAATACATGGAGAAACACAGCGTGTCCCGCTTGATCGGCGCGCCTCCGGGCTATGTCGGTTACGAGGAAGGCGGCGGACAACTGACCGAAAAAGTGCGCAAGCGTCCTTACTCGGTGGTGCTTCTCGATGAAATCGAAAAAGCGCACCCGGATGTTTACAACCTCCTGCTCCAGATTTTGGATGATGGGCAGCTGACGGACAGTTTCGGCCGGAAAATCAATTTTAAGAACACGATTATTATCATGACCTCCAATGTGGGAGCGCGTGAGATCAAAAATAAAACCGGCATGGGCTTTACCAAGTCGAGCGCGGAGGATGAGTACAAACGAATGGAAAACGCCATTCGGGAAGAAGTCAAGCACGTGTTCACTCCGGAGTTTTTGAACCGCATTGACGATCAGATTGTATTCCAGAGCCTTTCCCGCGAAGACTTGATTTCCATTGTGGATATTCTCCTCGCGCAGCTTCAGAAAAATCTTTCCGAGAGAGGAATTTTGCTCGAAGCGACTCCGAAAGCGAAAGAAATTATTGTGGACGACGGTTACGACCCGGCTCTCGGGGCGCGTCCGTTACGCCGCAGTATTCAGCAGCTTGTGGAAGATGAAATTGCCGAAGGACTTTTGCTTGGGCGTTATTCCGATTTTTCCGTGATTAAAGTCAGCGACCGTGCCGGGAAACTTCATTTTGAAAGTGAAACGCTTCCGCCGTAATGGAGTTAGGATAAAATTTTTATTTTTACCGCATGCCGATTTCTCCTAAAGTTTTAGTAACCGGTGCTGCCGGTTTTATCGGAGCCGAAACGGTTCGCCGGTTGCTCTCCCTCGGGTTTGAGGTGGTGGGTATCGACAACATGAACGCCTATTATGCCGTGAGCCTTAAAGAGGCGCGCCTTGCAAGAATTACGGCAGCAAATTTCCGGTTTATTCGCGGCGATATTACGGATAAGGAGCTTTTGGAAAAACTTTTCCGGGAAGAACATTTCGAGGCGGTGGTGCATTTGGCAGCACAGGCCGGCGTGCGTTACAGCCTTGAGAACCCGCAGACTTATATTGATTCCAATATTACAGGGTTCCTGAATATTCTCGAATGCTGCCGGCGGTTTTCGATTCCGAATTTGGTATATGCTTCTTCTTCGAGTGTTTACGGCCGGAATGACGATGTCCCCTTTAAGGTTTCAGACCGCGTAGATAAACCGTCGAGCCTTTATGCCGTGACGAAACGAACGAATGAACTTATGGCGGATACTTACCATCATCTGTATCAAGTTAATTGCACGGGGCTTCGCTTTTTTACGGTCTATGGCCCTTGGGGCCGGCCGGATATGGCGCCTTGGATTTTTGCCGAGAAGATGATGAAGGGGCTTCCGATTCAGGTTTTCAATCACGGAAATATGTCCCGCGACTTTACTTTCGTTGAAGATATTGTGGAAGGGATTGTTTTAACGATGCGTTCCGCTGCGGGTCGTGAAAAGCCGGAACATAAAATTTACAATATCGGCCGCGGAGTTCCGGTGAACTTGCTTGATTTTATTTTGGAGTTGGAACACGCTCTCGGAAAAACGGCGGTGAAAGAATTTCTCCCGATGCAGCCGGGCGATGTGGAAAAGACTTGGGCGGATACGGAAGCGCTCTCTGCGGACACCGGTTATCAGCCGAAAACCTCCCTTCACGAGGGAGTGAAACATTTTGCCGGCTGGTTTACGGAATATTTTCATGAATGAAAAAAAACTGATTCTTTTGGATTCCTTCGCGCTTGCGTTCCGAATGTTTTATGCTTATGCCAAAAATCCGCTGGTGAACAGCGAGGGTTTGAATGTTTCTCTCGTTCACGGTTACTGGGGCGCTGTGTTCAGAATACTGCAGAAACATCAGCCGACTCATTTCGGGATTGTTTGCGATACCGGAAAAACGAATTTCCGCCACGAACTTTATCCGGATTATAAAGCAAACCGCGGAACGATGCCCGAAGAAATGGCGCTCCAAATGCCGCTTTTGCTGGAAACGCTTGCCGCGAGCGGGCTCGCGGTGTTGTCCGAAGAAGGTTTTGAAGCCGACGACATTATGGCGGGAGTGGCTCTCGCGGCGGAAAAAGACGGTTTTGAACAGATTCTTTTGGTGACCAAAGACAAAGATATGGCGCAAATTGTGGATGATTGCATTCATTTGTTCCATTTGGAGAAAGGCGCGGACGGGATTGATTTCGGTCCGCAGGAAGTGCTTGAAAAATACGGCGTGAAACCTTCTCAAATGCGGGATTTTCTGGCGCTCACGGGAGATTCTTCGGATAATGTGCCGGGAGTTCCGAAAGTGGGGCCTAAAACGGCGGCGGAACTCTTAAAAACATTCGGCGATATGGATTCGCTTTATGCGCGCTTGAATGAGGTGACTAAAAAAGGGCTGAGGGAAAATCTGGAAACGAACCGTGAAAAGGCGTTTCTTTCCCGCGAACTCGTGACGCTCCAAAGTGCGCGCGGGTTTCAGGGAACCTTGGCGCAAACCGAGTTTCGGGGAGTGAATCAAAAAGAGCTGGATTCCATTTTTGAAAAAAATGAAGTGAAAAGCCTGCTGCGTTTGCTTCACGCGCTGCCTGCCCGCGGCGAGAAACTCTCGGAGGCGGGTTTTGATTTCACGGAAGCCGAGTCTGCGGATTATCTCTGTGTGGATTCTCCGGAAATTTTTGAACAAATGAAAGCCGAATTTGCAGAAGCGCTTACGGTAGCTGTGGATACGGAAACCGATTCTCTCGATGCGCTTTCCTGCGGTCTTGTGGGGCTTTGCCTCTCTGTTTCCGAGACCAAAGGTTATTACGTTCCTTTGGCGCATACCGATGATATGGGACTTCCGCAGAAAAATTTTGATTTGAAGCCGGTGCGGGATTGGTTTTTGTCTTTGTGGAAAGACAACCGGCGGATGTGGGTTTTTCATAACGCCAAATTTGATTTGCATGTTTTGGAACGGGCGTTTGAATTTTCGGCGTTTCCGGCGAATATTTCCGATTCTCTCGTGGCGGCGTGGATGATTTCTCCGGGCGGGCAAAGTTACGGGCTTGACGAACAGGTTAAGTTGCGTTTTCACCATGAAATGATTCCGATTGAGAGTTTGATCGGGCGCGGTAAAAATCAGATTTCTTTTGCGCGCGTGCCGGTGGCAGACGCTTTCCCTTACGGCGCCGAAGATGCGGTTTACACGCTCCGGCTTTGGAATGTTCTTGCCGAAGAACTTGAAAAGGAAAAAATGACCGCCCTTTACCGGTCTCTCGAAATGCCTGTTTTGGAAACGCTTCTTGATATGGAGCGCGCCGGCGTTTCGGTGGATACGGAGGTGCTGAAACATTTATCGGAAGAAATCCGCACCAGGCTTTCGCAGATTGAAAAAAATATTTACGAAGAAGCCGGAAAAGAATTTAACATCGGTTCCACACAGCAGCTTGCCGAAGTTTTCTTTGATGAATTGAAACTCCCGGTGATTAAGAAAACGCAAACCGGCCGCAGTACCGACAGCGCCGTGTTGGAAGAACTTTCCAGCGTGGCGCCGCATCCGATTGTTTTTGAAGTGATGGAATTCCGGGAACTCAAAAAACTCGTGAGCACTTATGTGGATGTGTTGCCTGCGCTTGTGAACCCGCGCACCAAGAGAATCCATACGAGTTTTCTCCAGTGGGGGACGGCTACCGGCCGCCTTTCAAGCCGCGAACCGAACCTCCAGAATATTCCGATCCGCACCGAGTTCGGCAAAAAAGTGCGCGCGGCCTTTGTGCCGGCGGCTCCCGATCTGGTACTGCTTTCTGCGGATTATTCTCAAATCGAACTCCGGATGCTTGCTCATTTGAGCCGTGATGAGAATTTAATTCAGGCCTACCGCGAGGGCAAAGATATTCACACGGAAACCGCTTCGGCGATTTACGGGGTGCCGATGTCCAGGGTGACGGCAGATATGAGGCGCGATGCGAAGGTGGTGAATTTCGGTGTTTTATACGGGATGACGGCGTTTCGGCTTGCGCGTGATTTGAAGATTTCGAGAACGGAGGCGTCGCGTTTTATTGAGGGCTATTTCGGGGCGTATCAGGGTGTGCGCCGTTTTATTGACGAGACGATTGCTTTTGCGCACGCGCACGGTTATGTGGAGACGCTTTCCGGGCGGCGGCGTTTTATTCCCGGGATCGATTCTTCGGACAGGACCGAGTGTCAAATGGCGGAACGGATGGCGGTGAATACGCCGGTGCAGGGAAGCGCTGCCGATTTGATTAAAATGGCGATGATCCGGATCCATTCGCGGATTCAAAAAGAAAAATTGCCGCTTCGTATGATTTTGCAGGTTCATGACGAACTTTTGTTTGAGTGTCCGAAATCCGAAGCGGATGCGCTCGGGGTTTTGGTCCGGGAAGAGATGGAAAATGCGCTTAAATTGGAAGTTCCGCTTGTTGTTTCGGTAGGATTTGGGAAAAATTGGCTGGAGGCTCATTAAAAATGCAACGTTTGTACTTTTCGGGCATCTAAAAATTCAGCAGGAATCTATGAATAAAAAAATCTTAATTGGCGTTATAACGGTATTTTCACTTCTCTTCACGGCTTGTTCCGGCGGAGAGGCGAAAGAGCAGAAAAAAAGCGGCGGCGGAAGTACCGCCTCGCGCGTTGTGCGCGTGGAAGGTTATGTCGCTCAACAGAGGGTTTTGGATAACCGTTACCAGGTGAGCGCCGCCCTCCTCCCGATGGACGATGTGGAACTGAAAGCGGAAACCTCCGGGAGGCTTGTGCAGCTCCCTGTGAAGGACGGCGCTTCGGTTTCCAAAGGCGCTTTGATCGCCAAAATCGACGATTCCGAGTTAAAAGCGCTCCTCGCACAAGCGAACGCGCAGCTCGAATTGGAAAAACAGAAAGAGGCGCGGACAAGAACGCTTCACGAAAAAGACGGGGCTACTACTGCGGAACTTGAAAGTGCGGTGGCGAGTTTGCATGCTCAGGAAGCTCAGGTGGCGCAGATTCAAGCGCAGATGCGCAAAACGGAAATTCGTGCTCCGTTTTCGGGGAGGCTCGGTTTCCTGAGCGTTTCCGAAGGCGAATGGATGACAAGCGGCGCTTCGGTTTCCACGCTCTCTTCCGTGCAGGAACTCAAAGTGGAATTTTCTTTACCGCAGCGTTATGCCTCCATGGTTGCCGCAGGGGATTCTTTGAAAGTCATTGACGATGAACGCGGGCTTACGACCGCCGGAAAGATTCAGTTTCTGGAACCGACCCTCACTTCTTCGAGCCGCAGCCGGAAAATCCGGGCGATGATTCGCAATCCGAAAGAAGAATGGATGGCGGGGAGCTTTGTAAAGGCGGAACTTTCGCTTCGGGGCTCGAAAGAACGCGGTATGGCGATTCCTACCGAGGCGATTACGCTCGATGACAAAGGGCCTTATGTTTTTGTTTATAAAGAGGGAAAAGCGGTGCAAACCCGGGTGCAAACAGGGCTCCGCACACCGATTTCGATTGTGGTGATCAATGGTCTCGCCGAGAACGACACGGTGATTATTTCCGGTTTAATGAGCATGCGTAACGGGACTTCCGTAGAAATCCGCGACCTTCGTAACCAGATGAATTACGAGGTGCAGGAATGAGCCTTTCACAGGTTTCCATTCGCCGCCCCGTTTTGATGACGGTGCTTGCCATCGGTACGATGGTGCTTGGTTTTTTCGGCGCGATGAATCTCGGGATTCGCAAATTCCCGAACGTTGATTCTCCGGTAATTACCGTAAGGACTTCTTACAGCGGCGCGAACGCGGCGGTGGTGGAGTCGGAAGTGACGGAGATTTTGGAAGAATCCATCAACAGTGCCTCCGGTATTAAATCGCTCGTTTCCACAAGTTCCGACGGTTCTTCGACGATTCGTGTGGAGTTTGAAGTAGGCGCGGATTTGGAAGCGGCGGCGAACGATATTCGCGACCGCGTTTCCCGTGTGCAGCGCCGGCTCCCCGATGCGGTGGACCCTCCGACGGTTTTTAAATCCGATTCCGATTCCGACCCGATTTTGATGGTGAGCCTTATGTCCGATTCCCGTGACGCCATGGAAGTTTCGGAAATTGCAAGAAACCTTGTGAAAGAACGCCTGCAAACGATTTCGGGCGTTTCGGAAGTGACGCTTTGGGGTGAAAAACAGCCGGTAGTGCGCCTTTGGCTGGATCCGGTGCGCATGCAGTCTCTCGGGGTGACTGCTTCCGAAATTTCGGCGGCTCTTGTCCGGGAAAATCAGGAACTCCCTGCGGGAAAAATCGAAGGGGCGACAACGGACCTTTCTATTCGCGCGCTCGGGCGTTTGGACGAACTTCCTTTGTTTTCGGGGGTGGCGATCAGAACCGCTCCGGACGGCACGGTGATCCGTTTAAGCGATGTGGCGAACATTCATTATGAACCTAAGGATCCGCGGACAGGTTTTAAACGTAACGGAAAAAATGTGATTGCCGTGGCAATTATTGCGCAGCCCGGCGCGAATCACGTTGATATTGCCGACCAATTTTATAAACGGATTGAAGAAATTCGCCGCGATTTACCGAGCGACGTACAAATTATCCGCGGGATGGATTCTTCGGTTTCTATCCGGGCTTCCATCCGGGAAGTGATTGAGACGATTTTCATTTCGTTTGTTCTCGTGATTCTCACTATTTTCATTTTCCTCCGCGAAGGGCGCTCCACTTTAATTCCGATGGTGGTGATTCCGGTTTCGCTGGTTGGGTGTTTCTTTATCCTTTATTTCTTCGGGTTTTCCATTAACGTTTTGACGCTGCTTGCCATGGTGCTTGCGATTGGGCTTGTGGTGGATGACGCGATTGTGATTGTGGAAAATATTTATCAGAAAATCGAAGAGGGGATGACGCCGAAGCAAGCGGCGGTCGCCGGAACCAATGAGATTTTCTTTGCCGTAATCGCGACTTCGATGGTGCTTATGGCGGTGTTTTTGCCGATGCTCGTGCTCGGCGGTGTGACGGGGCTGCTTTTCCGCGAGTTTGTCGCGGTGATGATCGGAACGGTATTTCTTTCTACGGTGTCGGCGCTTACGCTTTCGCCGATGCTTTGTTCCAAATTTCTTCGCATGCAAAACAAAGGCCGCTTTTACATGATGACCGAGCCGTTTTTCGAGTGGCTGAACCGGATGTACGACAAAAGTTTGGGGATGTTTTTAAGAGTCCGCTGGATGGTGTTTGTGTTGATTGCCGCTCTCGGCGGTGTGACTTACTTTTGCTTTACTCATCTTTCGAGTGAAATGGCGCCGATGGAAGACAGCGGTATGTTTTTCGCGCGCGTGCAGTTTCCGGAAGGTACCGGACTTTCCCGGACGAGAAGTTCGGTGGAAAACTTTGTCGATGTGGTGCGGGAAAATTTGGATTCTTCCGAGTACGAAGAAATTCAAGCGGGAGCGAATGGCGCCGGAAATGCGATGGTTCGCTTTACATTGAACGAGGATCCGAATGCGCGCCGTTCTCAATCGGCGATTGCGCGGGATGTGCAAACGCTCGCTTACGAATTTCCGGATATGCGTGTGATGGTGATTGAACCTCAAACGGTAAGTACGGGCCGCGGCGGGATGCCGATACAGTTTGTGCTGCAAGCGCCCGACATTGATATTTTAAGAGAACTGCTCCCCGAATTTTTAGCCGAAGCGGATAAGAGCCCGTTTTTTACGGTGGTGAACTCGAACCTTACATTTACCAAACCCGAACTTCATCTGAATATTCTCCGCGATAAAGCGCGGGCGGAAGGAGTTTCGGTAGAAAATATTGCAACGGCGATTCAGCTCGGCATGGGTGATCAGACTTACGGCGAATTTTATTTGGAAGGCCGGCAGTACGATATTATCGGAAGCGTCGGTTACGAATACCGGGACAGGCCTGCTGCACTTTCGGCTTTGACCGTGCGGAATGCGAAAGGCGAGATGCTTTCTCTGGATCATTTTGTGGAGTATCATGAAGTATCGGCTTCTCCTTCGCGCCCGCGTTACAACCGCTTTAATGCGGCTACGGTTTCTGCGGGGCTTACGGAAGGAAAAACTATCGGCGACGGGCTCGAAGAAATGCGCCGTATTGCAGACCGGGTGCTTAAAAAATATCCGAACGTCAGTACCGAACTTGCCGGCGCTACCAAAGAATATGTGGAGAGTTCCTCCGGGCTTTATGTCACGTTCTTGCTCGCGCTCGCTTTTATTTTCCTGATTCTCGCGGGGCAGTTTGAAAGTTTCCGCGCGCCGTTTGTCACGCTGTTCACAGTACCTCTCGCCCTTTCCGGCGCGCTCGCTTCGCTTTATTTATTCGGGCAAACGCTCAATATTTTCAGTGAGATCGCGCTGATTCTTTTACTTGGGCTTGTGACGAAAAACGGGATTCTTATTGTAGAGTTTGCGAACCAAATTGCGCGTAATACCGGGTGCTCTGCTTTGGAAGCGGCGCGCGAGTCGGCGAAGCGGCGTTTCCGCCCGATTCTCATGACGAGTTTTTCCACTGTGGGCGGCGCGATTCCCTTGATTGTGATGGGGGCGCCGAGCCGTGTGGCGATGGGTGTTGCGATTGTGGGCGGGCTTTCGTTTGCCGCACTGATGACTCTTTATGTGGTGCCGGCCGCTTACTCTTACTTTGCCGGAAAAACCGAAAAGATTTCCACCGATGCAACGAAAATGGCGGGTTTCCTTCTTCCGGTTTTGGGCGCGGGGCTCAGTATTTTGCTGTTTGCCCCGACTTCCGCTTCGGCAGATACGCTTTCGCCCGACCAGGCTGTGAAAATTGCTCTTGAAAAAAAGCATTCCGTTTTGATTGCGCGCGAACAGCTCAAGAGTGCTGAGGCCATGAATTCGCTCGGGGCAAACGGAATGCTCCCTACGCTCGATTTATCGCTTTCCCGTTATTATAATTACGGCGATTCCTATTCGAAAACACAAGCCGGAGTGAAAACCGATATTGACGATGATTTGGAACACACCGATCAACTTCAGGTGGCTTTGAATTATACGCTTTTCAACGGATTTCGTTCGTGGAACTCTTATCAATTAAGTTCTTCCAATAAAAATCTTGCAGAAATCGAATTGCGGGATGAAATTGAAAATACGGCGAGCAGTGTGCTGAACACTTATCTCTCGGCGGTATCGGCGCGGGAATCGTTCCGGGTTGCCGAAGAAAATGTAAAGTTCTCCGCCGAGCGCCGTGATTTGACGAATGAAAAATATAATGTGGGCGCGGTGACGCGGCTCGATGCGCTTTCTTCACAAATGGATTACACTACGGACAGCGCGGCGAGTCTCACGGCGGAAACCGCGCTCCGTTCGGCGTTGCGTATGCTCGATCAGGAACTCGGCGGCGGTGTGATTCCTGTTGAAGAATATACGCTTCTCGATTCGGTTTGGGTGAACCGGGATCCGCCTTGGAAAACGCCCGAGGGAAAACAAACGGTTTTAAAAAATGCTCTCGAAAGAAGCGCCGCCATTCAAATGGCGGCAGCAGAGCGTAAGACAGCCTCTCTGAAACGAAAATCGGCGAGTTCTTCTCTTTATCCGCAGCTTAATTTACACGGGTCCTGGAATTACAGCGGGAGTGCCGCAGATAAAGGGAACCCGGCCGATGCGAACAGCAAATACTTCCGCGTGGGGGCGGCCGCTTCCTGGAATTTATTTAACGGACTTTCGGACCGGGCGACGATTGAAACGGCAAAAATTGAGGAACGTACGGCGACTCTGAAAGAGGAAGAAGCGCGCCTTTCGGTAGAAACCGCTGTTTCCGATGCGCTGGATAAACACCTCCGGGCGCTCGACGCGCTTCAAGTTGCCGAAGGGAATCTCTCTCTCGCCGATGAAACGCTCGCTATCGCCGAAGAACAGCTTCGCGCCGGGAGCATTACCGCCTTTGAATTCCGGGAACTGCAAAACCGCCGCACGGCAGCTTACGAAGCTCTGATTCTTTCAAGAATTCAGGCGAATTCCGCCGAAATTATGGTGAAATTATTGAGCGGAGAGATTCTCCGCCTCGACTAAAGGTTCCCACCAGCTGTCGGTAGGTTCGGGGTTGTCGGCGTTGATGGTTTGCCCGACTCTCGGCGTGATAAGTTTCACGCCCGCTTTCTCCGCGGCAATTTTTACGCGGGCGGGCGGGTCCCACCAGGTATGAGGCGCGAGGCTGAACGCGCCCCAATGAATCGGGAAAAGAATTTCTCCGCGAATATCCAAGTGCGCCTGTACCGTTTCTTCGGGAAACTGATGGTTGTTGCTCCAGCGCCTGTTATATTGTCCGCATTCCATAAACGAATAATCGAACGGTCCGTAATGGAATCCGATTTGTTTGAAATGCGGTCCGTAACTCGTGTCGCCGCTGTGGAAAATTTTGTGTTCCTTTGTCCACACTACCCAGGAAATCCAAAGCGTTGTGTTGCGGTCCAGGAGAGAGCGGCCGGAAAAATGTCGGCCCGGCGTGCCTGCGTAATTCAGTTTTTTTCCGGCGCTGTTTTCAAAAACACTTTCTTCCCACCAGGAGAGAATCTGTACTTTTTCGGCGGGGACACCCCAGTCGATCAGGCGTTCGCCCACGCCGACAGAAGTGACAAAACGGTTTGTTTTCGGCGCGAGTTCGAGAATCGCTTTTTTATCGAGATGATCGTAGTGATCGTGTGAAATAAAAATCAAATCTACCGGCGGAATTTCGGCGGCGGTTACCGGCGCGTTCTCTTGAAAACGGCGGACGGAACGGAAGAACGGCGCCGGAGAAACTTCGTTGGCAAGTACGGGGTCAAATAAGATTTTGAACCCGTCCATTTGAATCAGGAGCGAAGAATGCCCGAGCCAGGTGATGAAAAAACCGGTAGAATCGTTCGGCGGAAACGCTTTTTCCACTTGCACCGGGTCGGCGGGGAGAAAATTCAAAGGATGAGTGCGGGCGGTATTGGTGTTGAGTTCTTTAAGCCTTTCCCAATAACTTTTTTCTTTGATTTCGGGCAGAAGTTTGGGTTTCATTTTTATGGGGTAATAATATTTTTTCCCGGATTTTAAAACTTTCATTTCATCTTCAGACACCGCCGCCTGCTCGTCGATCAAATGCCGCGTCGGTTTGTGCGAACAGCAAGAGAATAAAAAAGCCACGAACGAAATTCCCGAAAGGAAAAAGAGGGTGCGAAGAGATTTCATTGATTTCCGGGGACAAAGTAATAAACTTTTTCGTTTTTCCGCGACATCCCGAATCGGGTCCTGGCGATCGCTTCTATGTAAAGCGTATCGCGCAGCAACCGTTCCCGGATTTCTTTTTTGAGTTCCACTTCTTTTTGGAGAGAATCAATTTTGGTTTCGAGTTCTTCGATTTGGTGATTCAAAAGACTTTGCTCGGTGACTCCCTTTTCTCCGAAAAGAAAATGCCCGAATACGGCGATCAAAGCAACGATCACAAACGTGATGGTGAACCGTCTGAAAAAGATCATCTTTTTCGAGATGCTTTTAAACATGAATCTCCGCGGATTCCGCCGTAAAATGAAACCAGTAACCATCCTGAGTGCGGACGAGCCCCGCGATCTCAAGTTCTGTCAATATAGATAAAAGAAGCGGAAACTTAAAATGAAAATTCTCTTCAAGTTCCTGAATTGTCCTTGAAAACCCCGCGTTTTTCCGCCAGAATTTTTCCGTTGCTTCGGGGAGCGTAATTCCCGCGCGCCGGAGGTCCTGGCAGGGCATATCGTTTTTTTGCCGGACGCCCGAAAGAAGGGGAAGGTCTTCGGCAAACCAAACAGGTTTCGCTTGTCCGCAACGGAGAAGCTCGTGCGCGCCTCCGGAAGTGGGGTGTAAAATGTCGCCGGGGAGCGCGAGGAGTTCGCGATGTTCTTTCAGGCAAAATCGGGCGGTGATCATCGCTCCGCCGCTCGTTTTACTTTCCACAAGAACCGTGGCGGCGGAGAGCCCGGCAATAATGCGGTTTCTTGCCGGAAACGAAGATTTATAGGCGGGCGTTTCTCCGGGATATTCGCTCAGGAGCCCGCCGCCAGATTCGAGAATTTGCCGGGCGAGAACTCCGGAGGAACCGTGGAGCGGCGTTTCCAAACCTTGCGCGAGAACGGCGATCGTGGGGATTCCTTCGCGGAGTGCGGCGCGGTGGCAGAAACTGTCGATTCCTTGAGCGAGCCCCGAAATAATCACGGCGTTCGTGCCTTTGAGACTGCGGATAAGCGCGCGGCATTTTTCTTCGGCGCCGGGGCTTGGGCGGCGCGTGCCTACAAAAGCCACACCGGTGTTACTTTCTCCGGGAAGCGTGCCGAGGGCAAAAAGTTCCTTGGGCGCGTGCGCGGAGGTTTTTAATGCGAGCGGAAAACGGTCGGGCGGAACGGAAAATACTTTTCTATTTTGATGAGCCATGAAATACTCCTTTGATGACTTGGTGAAAATAATGGAACGCCTGCGCGCTCCGAACGGATGCCCGTGGGACCGGGAACAAACCACGCAAAGCCTTCTCCCGTATTTGATAGAAGAATCCTGCGAATTTATCGATGCGGCGCAAACGGGCGAAGCCTCCCACATGTGCGAAGAACTCGGCGACGTACTGCTTCAAGTGGTATTTCACAGCGAAGTCTGCCGCGAACAGGGACAGTTTACAATCGACGATGTGATTCGGGGAATATGTGAAAAAATGGTGCGCCGCCACCCGCATGTATTCGGCGAAGTTAAGGCGGAAACCTCCGAAGCCGTACTCAGGAACTGGGAAAAAATTAAAACGGCCGAAAAGAAGAGCGCGCCGCAGTCGGCGATGGACAAGGTGAGTAAAAGTCTTCCGGGACTTGCCCGGGCGCAGGAGATGCAGCGGCGTGCGGCGAAAGTCGGGTTCGACTGGGAGTCGAGCGCGCCGGTACTTGAAAAAATCCGGGAAGAGTGGAATGAAATGTATAGCGAACTCGAAACGCTCCAAAAGAATCCCGAAGACAAGGATGCTCTTGAAATGGAATTCGGCGATGTCTTGTTCTCGCTCGTGAATCTCTCCCGTCATCTCGGCCTCAATGCGGAAACCGCGTTAATGCGCGCGAGCGCAAAGTTTGACAAACGCTTCCGCCGCGTGGAAACGCTTGCCCTCGAAAAAGGAAAACCGCTGCAAGACATGACGCTCGCCGAAATGGACGAACTCTGGAACCTTGCTAAAAGAGATAACGCTTGAAAACGGAAAAACGCGTTTTATTTTTTGAATTTTTTTAAGAAATAATGGAGATTGGGCGTGCCCCGGCGCGTTCATTGTCCCTCTGATCCTGAATTTATTTCAGGATCAGCATGACAACGCAATAGTAGTTATGCTTGTCCGGGGTGACGATGGTATGTTCTTCGTGATTTCAATGACTGAATTCACCATTTATGCATCCGCATAGATCGTCATTACGAGCCACGTTTTTTTGTCATCGCGAACGCGGAACGCGTGTGGCGATCCGGTAAGGGATAATACAGTGTCCGGATGGCCGCGGGCTATGCCCTTGCCATAACAAGTTCATCGCCGCTTTGTCCCAAATCCCTAAATTTCATACCCGAGGAACTTGAGTGCATTTTACCTTTTTAAGGCGTTTGTATATGCCGTAAAAAAACAACGTCAATACGCTTGCGTTTTATATCGGAAGAATTTGAGTTACATTTTCACATGAGCGCGGTTTCAATGGTTTGCACATCTATTGAGTTCGCACTTGCATGTAAGACTTTTCAAATGTGTGCCGCTACTTAGTTTTTCAAAACCTTTAGGCTGGAAGCCGCTCCGGTTTGGAAACCAGGTGGCGGCGCACATTGAGAATACTTTTCATACCGGAGCGAACTGTATTGATGCGCAAAAAGTGTTGGAATTGCGCGAAAATACGTGAGGCAGGCGGAGGGCGGCGAAGCCGGTGCCGGATATTTCTCAGGTTCCTCAAGAGTGAAATGCAGGGATATGGGACACGGGATGTGGGATAAGAAGACTCAATCATGTCCCGTATCCCTTTTCCCGAAAGTTCTGTACCCGAAGAACCGAAATATCCGGCACCGACCGGAGGGTAGCCCGGAGACACGCCGACCCGGCCTTCGGTTTGCAATGTCGAAAGGTAAAGGCCGGGGCACGCCCGTAAGCGGCTTTTTAATATATATTTCGCTTGAGGTTTTTTGATGAAAGGTATTATTCTCGCCGGAGGTTCCGGCTCCCGGCTTTATCCGCTCACGATGGTTACGAGTAAGCAGCTCCTGCCCGTGTATGATAAGCCGATGATTTATTATCCGCTTTCGACGCTGATGCTTGCCGGGATTCGCGATATTCTCATTATTTCCACACCTTCGGACCTGCCGAATTTCGAGCGGCTTTTGGGAGACGGTTCCCGCATGGGTATTCGGCTCGAATACCGGGAGCAACCGAGTCCGGACGGACTCGCGCAGGCGTTTGTGATCGGCGAGAGTTTTATCGGCGACGATTCCTGCGCCATGATTCTCGGGGATAACATTTTTCACGGGAACGGGCTTTCCGCGCTTTTGAAAGAGGCGGTTCGGAATGCGGAGGAACACCGGCGGGCGACCATTTTCGGGTATTATGTGGAGGATCCGGAGCGATTCGGGGTGGTGGAATTCAATGCTTCGGGCGAGGTGATTTCCATTGAAGAAAAACCGGAGGCGCCGAAGTCGAATTATGCGGTGACCGGCATTTATTTTTATGATTCCCGCGCGGCGCGGTTTGCCAAAGAGATTAAGCCTTCGGTGCGCGGAGAACTTGAGATTACGGATTTGAACCGCTGTTTCCTGAACGAGAATGCGCTCGATGTCAAGCTGCTCGGGCGCGGTTTCGCGTGGCTTGATGCGGGTACGGTGGAGAGTCTTCAGGAGGCTTCGGACTTTGTCTGTGTGGTGGAGAAGCGTCAAGGGATTAAGATGGCCGCTCTCGAAGAGATCGCATTTGTCAACGGCTGGATTACACGGGATACCCTTGTGAAAACGGCGGAACTCTACGGTAATTCCTCTTACGGTTTGCATCTCCGGAAAGTCGCGGAAGGGAAGATTCGGTATTAGTATGGATACGGTAATTGTGACCGGCGGGGCCGGGTTTATCGGCGGAAATTTTGTGCATTACATGCTCGAAAAGTATGCGGATTACCGAATTGTCTGTGCGGACGCGCTGACTTATGCCGGGGATTTGGAGACTCTCGCTCCGGTTTCTGCGAATCCTCATTTTGTTTTTGAAAAAATGGATATTACCGACCGCGCTTCTGTTTTTAATTTGTTTGATAAGGTACGTCCTTCTTTTGTGGTGAATTTTGCGGCGGAGAGTCATGTGGACCGTTCCATTGAAGATCCGGAGATTTTCTTAAAAACCAATGTTTTGGGGACACAAGTGCTTTTGGATGCGTGCCGGAAATACGGGGTGAAGCGTTTCCATCAGGTTTCTACCGATGAGGTTTACGGCGATCTTCCTTTGGACAGACCCGATTTATTGTTTTCCGAAATAACGCCGCTTCATGCTTCAAGCCCTTATTCGGCGAGTAAAGCGGCGGCGGATCTTTTGGTGCTCGCATACTTCAGAACGTTTCAATTACCGGTCACCATCTCCCGGTGTTCCAATAATTACGGGCCTTATCATTTTCCGGAGAAACTGATTCCCTTGATGATTGTGAATGCGCTTCACGATAAGCCGCTCCCGGTTTACGGCGAAGGCGTTAATGTGCGCGACTGGCTTTATGTGAAAGATCACTGCGCGGCGATTGATTTGATTTTGCACCGCGGAAAACTTGGGGAAGTTTACAATGTGGGCGGGCATAACGAGGTGAGGAACATCGATATTGTAAAGCGGATTCTTTCGCTTCTCGGAAAGCCGGAATCGCTGATTACTTTTGTCAAAGACCGCGCGGGGCATGATTTGCGCTATGCGATTGACCCTTCCAAAATTCAGCGGGAACTCGGTTGGTCTCCGGAAACGCGTTTTGAAGACGGGCTTCGAAAAACGGTGCAGTGGTATCTTGAAAACCGTTCGTGGTGGGAACATATTTTGGACGGGAGTTATCGAAATGGGAAAGTTTAAGTTTATCGAGACGCCTTTGAAAGATGCTTTTCTGGTGGAACCGGCGGTGTTCGGCGATCACCGCGGTTATTTTTCCGAGACTTATAATGAGAGAGATTTTGCGGAGTTCGGAATTCAAGTGAAGTTTGTGCAGGATAACGAGTCGTTTTCGAGCGCCGGCGTGCTTCGCGGACTTCATTTTCAAAAGAAAAATCCGCAGGCGAAACTTGTACGCGTGACGCACGGGAATGTTTTTGATGCGGCGGTGGATTTGCGAAAGGATAGTCCGACTTTCGGAAAGTGGTTCGGCGTTCTTTTGACAAGCGAAAATCACCGTCAGTTTTACATTCCGGAAGGGTTTGCCCATGGGTTTCTCGTGCTTTCCGAAACGGCGGGTTTTGTTTATAAATGCTCTCGTTTTTATGATCCTTCCGACGAAGGCGGCATTCTTTGGAATGATCCGGTTTTGAATATCCGTTGGCCTCTCGAAGAGATTGAACGGACGCTGATCAGCGAAAAAGATTTAAAAAATCCGAAATGGAACGATATAGGCTTCTTTTTTTGACCGAATTCCGGAAAAAAAACTAATATTTACCCCTAATGAAAAACATTTTAGTGCTTTGTACCGGAAATATTTGCCGCAGTCCAACCGCAGAGTATTTACTTCGCGAGGAACTTGGGGATGGTTATACCGTAAAAAGCGCCGGTCTCGGCGCGCTTGTAGATTCTCCGGCAGACCCGATGGCGGTAGCGGTGGCCGCGAGACACGGAATCGATTTATCCTCTCACCGGGCCGCTCAAGTGACGATGGATATGCTGAAATGGGCCGACCTTGTTCTTGTGATGGAAGCCGGTCAAAAATCGGAACTCTTGAATAAATATCCCTGGCTTGACGGTAAGATTTTCCGTTACGGCGAGCCTGAAAAAGTGGATGTGCCCGACCCTTATCGCCGTCCCGAAAGCGCGTTTGTGATGTCGTGGAATTTTATTAAAAAATTAACTCCCTACTGGGTGAAAAAAATTAAGGAATCCTGATGGCTCTCGTGAAAGAAGAAAAGAATGAATTAGGCGAACTGTTTTCGGATATTCTCCGGGAATGGAAGATTGTGGTGGGGTGTGTTTTCCTTGCCGGTGTTCTCGGTTTGTTTACTGCTTTTTGGATTCGCCCGGTTTATCAGGTGAATGCGCTTCTTCAAGTGGAATCCAAGGCGAAGAACAGCGCGGGAATGGGTGATTTAACGTCTCTCTTTTCGCAGGGAACTCCCGCCGAAACGGAAGTAGAACTTGTGAAAAGCCGCCGGGTGATCGGTACGGCGGTGGAAGCGCTCGGGCTTCGCAATGTAGCGATGCCTATGGGTTTTTGGGACCGCTTGCTGCACCGGGAAGGGCGGCTTGAGCTTTCCGGTTTGGTTCTTCCGGAGAAAAAAAATCCGACGGAGAAAACCAAGAAAAAATGGATGGTGGAGGCGACCGATTCGTTTGCCTATAATTTGCTTGATACGAACGGCGTCAAGGTACTTTCCGGGAAGGTGGGGGAGAACGCTTCCGCATTGTATAAGGGAGACACGGTTTTCATTGGCGTTTCCCGAATGGAGGCGCGTCCCGGGCAGCGTTTTACCGTGGAAAGTCTTTTGCGGTTAGATGCGATCAACGCTTTTATCGATGCGTTTACCGTAGGCGAAAAAGGAAAGAAAACCGGAATTTTGGAATTTACCTATGAGGATTATTATTCGGATAGAGCCGTTAATGTTTTAAATGAAGTGGCTAATGCTTACCTTCGCTCGAATGTGGAGAGCCGCAGCGCGGAAGCCGAAAAGACGCTTAATTTTTTGGAAGAACAACTTCCGGCTATAAAGGATTTGCTCGATAGTTCCGAGGAAGTGCTGAATGATTACCGCCTTCAAGTGGGTTCGGTGGATGTAACGACCGAAACGCGTATTGTGCTTGAAAACCAAATGCGGATGCAGCAACAGATTTTGGAACTTCAGCAGCAGCGTCAGGAAACCGTCCGGCTTTTCCATCAGGAACATCCGGCGGTGAAAACGCTGGACGACCGTATCAATGCTTTGAATCAAGAACAGGCTAAAATCGGTCTCCAGATTAAGAGACTCCCTTCCAAGCAGCAAGATGTATTGCGCCTGATGAGCGAAGTGGAGTTAAACAAACTCCTGTATGTGAATTTGATCAATAATATTCAGCGGATGCGCCTTGTCGCCGCGGGAGAAGTGGGTTCCGTACGCATTGTGGATTACGCCGAAGATGTGACGGTGCCGGTGCGCCCCGCAAAAAAAATGATTTTGGCGGTAGCGCTTTTCCTCGGGTTCTGCGTTTCCGTGGGGCTTATTACCCTCAAAAAGAAAATGCGCAGTGGCGTCCGCGACTCGCGGGTGATCGAAAGAGAACTCGGTGTGAGCGTTTATGCGAAGATTCCAAAGGGTTTGCAGCCTGCCGAAAAAACAATGATGCCGCTTGCCGTGACTTCTCCGGATGATATTGCGGTGGAATCCATGAGAACGCTCCGGACTTCCCTTGAGTTTATGATGGAAAGCGGAAAAGGGAATGTAATTGCTGTTTCCGGACTGATTCCCGGTGTTGGAAAAAGTTTTATTTCGGTGAATGTGGCGGCTCTTTTTGCCGCTTCCGGCAAGCATGTGCTTTTGATTGATGCGGACCTCCGTAAAGGGCGCCTCCATAAAGAATTCGGGAAACCGAGAGATAACGGTCTTGCCGATCTTTTACTTGGGGATATTTCTATTGAAGAAGCGGTGCTTTCGGTAGGTGTTCCTAATTTGTCTTTAATTGTGACGGGAAAAGTACCGGGCAGCGCTTCGGAACTTCTCGGATCTTCGCGTTATAGCGAGTTAATGGAAAAGCTGAGAACGATTTACGACGTGATTATTGTCGATACGCCGCCGGTGATGCTTGTGACCGATGCGATGCTCGTATGCCGCCATGCGGATCAGGCGGTGATGGTTGTGGAATATGACCGTCACTCTATCGGCGCGATTCAGGAAGGATTTGATTTGTTCACCAAAGGTGCCCCGGAATCCCTTCATAAATCCATCGTTATTAACAAGTTTGTCCATAGCCGGAACGACGGCTACGGCTATAAATACGGAAAGTACGAATGATCAAGTTTTTAATTCTTTTTACCGCTATTCTTTTATCCGGTTGTTTTCTCGCGCCGCAAATGCGCATGAGTGAACCTTCCGATACGGCGAGTTACGGTAACGCCACTGTTTATTTGCATAAGATTAACACTATGAACTCGAATGATTCGCTGATTCCTTCGAGTTCCGTTGATGTGCAGATTCTTTTAAGCGAGGATGACAGTACGGGCGAATACCGTATTGGGCCTTTGGATGTTTTGCAGGTGATTGTTTGGGAACATCCGGAACTCACCTCTCCTATGGGGCAGTACCTGCCGGGCGGACAACTGGTTTCCAAAGAAGGAACGTTCTTTTTTCCTTATGCCGGGGAAATCAAGGTGGCCGGTTTAACTACGCGTGAATTGCGCAACGAACTCACAACCCGGCTTTCCGATAAAATTCTCACGAACCCTCAGGTGGATGTAAAAGTGGTGACTTATAACAGTTCCAAAGCTTTTGTTTCCGGCGAGGTTTTTAAACCGGGCTTTGTCGCTTTCGACGAATTTCCCATGACGCTCCCCGAAGCGCTTAGCCGTGTGGGCGGACTCACAAAAGATGCCAATGGTTCCGGCATTTTACTGCGCCGCGGCGAAAACGTTTTCAAAATCGATTATTACGGCGCGTTTGAATCGAACCTCGCCTTAGATCGCCTGCTCCTTCAACCGGGCGATCAGCTTTGGGTGCCTTCGGCGATGCAATCTAATGTTTATGTGATCGGAGAAGTGACGCAGCCTTCGGCGGTTTCCACCGGTTACGGTCGTTTGTCTTTAATGGAAGCCCTCGCGAAATCCGGCGGGCTTGCCATCACTACCGCATCTTCGGGTTCTATTTATGTGATTCGCAATACAAGTGATACACGGATTGACGTTTTCCATTTGGATGCCGGGAACGCCATGGCCCTTGCTTTTGCCGAACGTTTTGATTTAAATCCGAGAGATATCGTGTATGTGGATGCTTCCGGGCTTGCTACTTGGAACCGCATGATCAGTATGATTCTCCCGTCGGTACAATCGGTTTATTATGGTGTTTTAACCGGCCGAAATATTGATTCTTGGTTCATTACCAAATAGGCGGAACAATGATTAACTTAATTCTTTGCGGTGGTTGCGGAACGAGACTTTGGCCGATCAGTCGTGCGCTGATGCCGAAACAATTTGCCCGTTTGTTTGAAGGAAATTCTCTTTTTCAAAGAACGGTGCTTGCGAACCGCGTAGTCTGCCGTTCTCAATTTATTGTGAGTAACTCGGAACAATACTTTCTCGCCAAAGACCAGCTTGAAGATTTGAAAATGGAAAGTTCCTCACAGTTCCTGCTCGAACCCGTGGGGCGGAATACGGCGCCGGCCATTGCGCTAGCTTGCTTGACACTTTCTCCGGACGACATTGTTCTGGTATCGCCTTCGGATCACGTTATCAACAACAAAGAGGCGTACCTCAAGGTATTGGAACGCGCCCGGAAACTTGCTTCCGAAAATTATCTGGTGACTTTCGGCATTACGCCGACCGCTCCGGAAACCGGTTACGGTTACATTGAAGCCGATCAGGAAAACGTCAAGCGCTTTGTGGAAAAACCGGATTTGGAAACCGCCAGGTCTTATTTAAAACAAGGTAATTTTTATTGGAACAGCGGTATTTTCTGCTTCAAAGTTTCCGTATTTTTGGAAGAACTTCAAAAGTATGCGCCGGAAATTTATAACGCCTCCGTACGTGCTTTATCGGAAGCAAAAACGGAAAATAATCTGATTCGTATCCGTCATGATAATATGGCGGAAATACCTTCGGATTCCATTGACTATGCGGTCATGGAAAAGTCAAACCGCGTGAAGGTGGTTCCGAGCGACATCGGTTGGTCGGATTTGGGTTCGTTTGAGGCGCTTTACAAAGAGTTTCCCCGGGAATCGAACGGAAACAATGTGAACGAAAAACACTTGCCGGTGAATTCCAAAAATTCTCTCGTGATCGGCAGTCAGCGTTTGATTGCGACCATTGATTTGAATGAGATGCTGATTGTCGATACGCCGGATGCGCTTTTGGTTTCGCCGCTCAAGAGCAGCCAGAAAGTCAAGGAAGTGGTGGAAAGATTGAGAACGATCAATCCGGAACTCATAACCGTGCCGCAAACCGTGAGCCGGCCGTGGGGCACCTATTCGGTGCTCGAATCTTCCGAGCGGTATAAAATGAAACGCATTGTAGTAAAACCGGGCGGAAGACTCTCGCTTCAGAAACATCTGCACCGCTCGGAACATTGGGTGGTGGTGAGCGGTACCGCCACCGTCACGGTCGGCGATGAAGTCTTTACCGTGCGCCCGAACGAATCCACTTACATTCCGTCCGGCGAAACGCACCGTCTTCAAAACGAAGGCAAACTCCCGCTCGTGATTGTGGAAGTGCAAGTAGGCGAATATACCGGAGAAGATGATATTTTCCGTATGGAAGACGATTACTTAAGAGTATAATTCGTTCATAATAAGAATTTCCGAGCGCCCGGAATATAAAATTCCGGGCGTATCTTTTTCCGCCGGAAAACTCCTGATCATCTTAAACCGCATGAGTGAACCGTTTTTCGGATTTCTATATTACTCTTTATGAAGCAATATCTTGATCTTCTCTCCGATTTGACGGCAAACGGGATTTTCCGCGAAGACCGTACGGGAACCGGAACATATTCCGTTTTCGGCCGGCAATGCCGTTATGATCTTTCCAAAGGTTTTCCTTGCCTTACCACTAAAAAACTTCACCTGCGTTCGATCATTGTAGAACTGTTATGGTTTCTCCGCGGAGATACGAATATTAAATTCCTGCACGATAATAAGGTGACGATTTGGGATGAATGGGCCGATGCCAACGGCGACTTGGGTCCCGTTTACGGAAAACAGTGGAGAAGCTGGGAAACGGCGGACGGAAGAGTGATCGACCAAATTACGAATGTAGTTGAAAGTATTCGAAAGAATCCGGATTCTCGCCGGCATTTGGTATGTGCATGGAATGTGGCGGATGTCGATAAAATGGCGCTCCCGCCTTGCCATTGCCTGTTTCAGTTTTATGTCGCGAACGGAAAACTCTCCTGCCAGCTTTATCAGCGGAGCGCGGATACTTTTCTCGGCGTTCCGTTCAACATCGCCTCTTACGCGCTCCTCACCATGATGATCGCTCAGGTGACGGGGCTTCAAGCCGGTGAGTTTGTACATACTTTCGGGGATCTTCATTTGTATTCCAACCATGTGGAACAGGCGAAAGAACAACTTTCCCGCACGCCCAGAAACCTCCCCGAAATGAAAATCAATCCCGAAGTAAAAAATCTTTTTGAATTTCAGTTGTCCGATTTTGAACTTGTGAATTATGATCCTTATCCTGCGATCAAGGCGCCGATAGCCGTATGATTATTGCAGCGATTGTAGCGGTATCGGAAAATCAGGTGATCGGAAAAGACGGGCATTTACCGTGGCATTTACCGCGCGACCTCAAGTATTTTAAGGAAGTCACTACCGGGCATCATATTATTCTCGGGCGTAAAAATTATCAGGATGTGGGGCGGCCGCTCCCGAACCGGACGAACCTCGTGCTTTCCCGAGACCCGAAATTCGAAGCGCCGGGGTGTATCGTTTGTTCTTCTTTGGACGACGCGTTTTCTACCGCGCGCCGCGCCGGGGAAACGGAATGTTTCGTGGTGGGCGGCGCGGAAGTTTATCGGATGGCGCTCCCGTACTGCACGCGGCTTTATTTAACGCGGGTGCTTGCCGAAGTTCCCGGCGATGTTTTTATGCCGGATCTTGGAAATTCATGGGTGCTGGTTTCCGAAAAGCGGGCGGAGGCAGACGAAAAAAACAGTTTTTCTTGCTCATTTCAGGTCTGGGAACGATAAATTTTACTAATTTGCGGGGCAAATCGTCCTATCTTCGAAAATCAATGCAGAGGTTTATTATGTCAGAATCCCCAATCGAAAAAAAAGTCCCGGTCAAACCAGCAAATTCTAAACCAAAACCCAAGAGAAACCGCCCCGCCAAACCTTTTGCAAAGGCGCCGTCCACAGCAAAAGCCTCCACATTTTCCGATTCCATTGCGGACCGTCTCGGCGAAAAGCTCGCGGCAAAATTGAAAAAGCATCCCGACGATGTAATCAAACGCCGGATTAAAGAAGCCCAGTCGGACCCCAAGGTTCAAGAAGCGAGCGCGAAATTCGGCTCCAACTAAAAGGGCCTCAAAATTCGTCCTCATAGCTCAATTGGATAGAGCGCGCCCCTCCTAAGGGTGATATCTGCGTTCGATTCGCGGTGGGGATATAAAAGGTTCGCCTTGAGCGAACCTTTTTGCATTTGTTAAAGCGGGCGTGCCCCGGCCTTTACCTTTCGGCATTGCAAACCGAAGGCCGGGTCGGCGTGTCTCCGGGCTACCCTCCGGTCGGTGCTGCGCACTGCGCGCAAAGCGCGCACCCTCCGCCTGCCTCACGTGTCTTCGCGCGATTCCAACACTTTTTGCGCATCAATACAGTTCGCTCCGGCATAAAAAGTATTCTCAATGTGCGCCGCCACTTGGTTTCCAAGCCGGAGCGGCTTCCAGCCTAAAAATTTGTCCCACCAAGTGGCGGCGCAGATGAAGAAAGTCTTCCATGCCTGTTCGAGCTTGACAAATATACCCGAAGATCATGCCCTCAAGGGGGGAGCGGAAGACATGCCGCGCGTCCCGGCGACGGGTGAAGCCGAGAATGGACGCGCGATCAGCAGGGCTGAAGCGAGGGGGATCTCCCCCTTTACAAAAAAACAGGGATTCGTTTGCGGGGAATCGGTAATTCCATGCCCGAATAAATTAATTTGCGCGCGTTTTGTTGCGAATTCCCTCGATTTTTTCTATCTTTCCCAAATAGTTTTTAAAGATTTGGAACTTGCATGGCCGGCAAATTTGATATTTTCATCTCATATAGGCGCAAAGGCGGTTACGATACCGCGAAATTACTTTATGATAGACTTCGCCTGGATGGTTACTCCGTTTCTTTTGATATCGATACTTTGGAAAAGGGTAATTTCGACGATGAACTTGAAAAGCGGGTTCATGATTGTAAAGATTTTATCCTGGTTTTGAGTCCGGGGGTGTTTGACCGGTTTTTTGATCCGAATTGCATTCCGGAAGATGACTGGGTGCGCCGTGAGATTTCCTGCGCGCTGCGATTGAATAAAAATATTGTTCCGCTCGCCCTTGACGGTTTTGCCTACCCAAGTCAAAGTCTGCCCGCCGATGTAAAAGATATTTTGCGTAAAAATGTGATCGATTTGAGTCCGAGGCATTTTGAGAGCGCTTATACCAATTTGAAAACCAAGTTTTTGCTTTCCAAGCAGAGTTTTGCAACCCGGCATAAAAAGAGCATTATCGCATTTGCGGCGGCGGCTGTTTTGGTTCTCGCGGCTTGCGCGTTTATGGCGATTTCCGCGATTTATGCTCAAAAAGATTTGGAGGCGAAAGAGGCCGAATTAAAAGCGCAGGAGTTGCAAGCGTCGGCGCAAAGAATAGTGGATTCGTTGCGGGTCGCCAAAGAGTCGGAGATTGCCCGCGCCACCGATTCGATTGCGCGTTACATTGATTCGGTGAAAAAAGCAAGCGCCGCGACAGCGAAACCGAGAACGGCGGGCACCACGAACGTTACTCATGTTACCCATGTTACGAATGTGCAAGCGCCGCCGCCGCCGGTTCCGTCTTCATCCGGTAAAACGCTTCATTGGCGCAGCGGAAGCCGGGGCGCCGATCAAATTATTTTTGATAAAATCAAGTATGCCGGGATTGAAAAATCAAAATGTTCCGGCAATAACTTGCAGTTGACCGTCAATAAAGCTTCGTGTAAAGTGGCGAATGTGAAAGGGCAGGTTTCCTGCAATTGGTCTCCGAAATTAACGGTTTCCACCTGCGATAATCGTCCGGTGGCTTCGTTCGATTCTCAAAATATCAATACCGGTATTTTGGATAATGAAGAACTTGCCAAAAAATCTCTGGAAACGATGGCGAGACAAATTAATTTGACCGCGTGGGTTTCCGATTTGCGAAAGCTTAAATAGAGAAAGTCATGAAACTTTCGGATCTTTTGCCGTATCGAAAAATTATTTTGCAAACGCATAATATTCCCGATGCCGATGCCGTGTCTTCGGCTTTTGTGCTGCAAAAGTTTTTTGAAAAACAGGGGGCTTCGGCGCGCCTTGTTTACGGCGGTCCCGCCAAAATAACCAAACCCAGTTTGCTTATGTTTATAGAGGCGTTGAATATTGAGATCGAATACGTTTCCGAAATTCCGGCAGATACCGATTTGCTGATTACGGTGGATTGCCAATACGGGGCGGGGAATGTGCAAAAGTTTCCGTGTCCTGCTTTTGCGGTGATCGACCATCATCGTCCGGAAATAGTCGAAAACGAACTTTGTGAAATTAATCCGCATTTAGGGAGCTGCGCTACTTTGGTTTACAGCATGCTCTTAAAAGAGCATGCGGAAGATTTTATCAATCGGGAAAATATCAGAACCGCTTTGTATTACGGTCTTTTCACCGATACCAACGGACTTTCGGAACTCAGGCACCCGCTGGACCGCGATTTGTCCGATGTGCCGTTCGACAGGCCTCTCCTGAAAAAATTAAAGAACGCGACCATTACCATGCCCGAACTTTCCATTGTTTCGGGTGCGCTTGCCGATGTGAGCGTGGTTGAGAATATCGGTTTATTTAGAGCGGTTCCCTGTGATCCGAATATTCTCGGTTTTTCAAGCGATATTGCCATGCAGGTCGATACTTTGGATGCCTGCATCTTATTTGCTCCCGCCGGTCCCGGAATTAAAATTTCGGTGAGAAGCTGTTCCCGTGAAATTATGGCGAACGAACTTGCTGCATTTTTGTGCGATGGGTTCGGCAGCGGCGGTGGAAATCTTGAAAAAGCGGGCGGCTTTTTTAAGAATACCGAAGAACATTTATTCAATAAACTTCGGGAATATATTACCGCGTTCGATAAAATTTATGCCGGCGTTACTCCGGTGGACTTTGGTTCCATGAAACGGTACCGCAAGCTCCCGAATGAAGTGGGTTTTTGCGTGCTTACCGATTTGTTTCAAGCGGGCGCGAAGCTTACCGTGCGTACTCTGGAAGGCGATGTGGATTTAACGGCAAGCGACGATATTTATATTATGATTGGAATCGAGGGTGAAATTTACCCGATTCTAAAAGAAAAATTTGAGAAGAATTATAAGGTGCTTGATAAAAAATACGAGCTCGTTTCGGAGTACCCGCCTACAGTGATCGACCGGTACAACGGTGAAAAACATTCTATATTAAGTTATGCAAAAGTCTGCGTTCCTGTTTTTGAAAAAATCATTAAAGCCAAACAAATCGACAAGCGAACCAAAGTGTTCACTTATTGGGATACCGAGAAGTATTTTTCGGGAGTTCCGGGCGACTTTTTAGCCGCGAACGAAAATGATTTACAGGATTGCTGGATCGTAAATGAGCGTATTTTTTATAAAACGTATGAGTTAATCTAGGACTTGCGGTCGTTCTCGCTCAACGCCCGTCTTTTGATGGATTCGGCGATTTTCTGTTTTTTTCTCTTTTTCCGGGACTTTGCATCTAAATTAACCAAAAGTGATTCTCAGGAACCGGTTTTCGGCAGTCGTATGTCTTGTTTTTTCTATTTTTGTCACATGAAATTCATACTTGTATTGTTATTCATCGCAGTTGGTGCATGGGCACAGGCAGTACAGGATACCGGTGCTGTTCAAAGCAAAACCATCGCCGTTTTGGAAATCATCATTCCGGAAAATTCCGAAGAACCCGATGATGACGAATTTTCCGAAGAACCGGCCAATGAGCTAACCGTTAAGGAAACCGAATTTTTAAGTTCCGAACTGCGCCGTCAGGCTGTGACTTATTTTCCCAAAGAAAAATTTAATGTGCTCACCAAGGGGCAAGTTATCGACCGTATCCCCGAAGATGCCGAAGATCTCACCAACGCTGTTAGTATCGGCAAGGCGATTCGGGCGGATTATGTCACTTACGGGCAAGTGGGCCGGCTCGGCAAATTACTCACTCTGAAAATTGAACTCTATGATGTCGCCGACGGAACGATTCTCGGTGAATTTAATGACGAAGCTCCCGACATGAATGGTTTGGTAGATGCCATTCGAGGAAGAATCCCAGCCTTGTTTGCTTATGTTTACAAAGAACCGGCGGTTACCGTTGATGTTAAGCCGGATTCCACTCTTGTTTCCGCACTTCAAAACTTACAGCAGACGGTTGTACAACAATCGGAACAGCAAAGAAAACCGAAAGTTTCCAAATGGGTTGCCATTGGTTTTGATGTTTTAGCGGTGGCTGCGGTCGGTTTCGGCGTTTATCAGCACATGCAAGCTTCCAGGTATTACGATGACTACAAAGAGATAAAGCGCCCTTCCAAAGCCGAACTGGAAAGTTCGGGGAATAACCCCGACCCTGAAATTGCAAGAACCTACGATAAAGTAGAAAGCGCTAAGAGTGCGAGAGATATTGCCGCTATCGCGGCGGGTGTATTGTTAGCTTCCGGCGTAACCATTCACATTGTGTTTTGAGGTTTAAAATGAAAAAATATCTTTCTTTATACGCCTTACTCATAGCTGCTTTATTTTATTCTTGTAATGATTTCCAGAAAGTTCCGAACACCGATGAAGGGGATGGGGAATTATTCGCTTACTGCTTTTTCAGCGACGGACAGTATTGTCTGGAAGGTCCTTACAGCAGCTGTTCCCGCGGCGGTAAACTGACCAATTCTTGCGATCAGCCGGAACGTATTGTTCAGATGTCTTACTGCCTGTTTGATGCCGATACGATTTGCATGATCGGCGGCGGGGATATTTCGAAATGTCCGGGAGCGAGCAGGAGCGAGGCTTTTTGCCCCTGGGAGATTCCGGAGGACACGTCGGAATACGATTCTGCAACCCGCTTTTATTGTCAGTTCACAGACGATGAAGGAAATGAAACCTGTCTCCCAAGCCCTTACCCCGATGGTTCTTGCCCCAGCGGGGAAGGTATCGAAGCGGTCAATGAGTGTGATTTTTACGATTCTACGGTTGTGGTCGCGAGGGACCTTTGCAACGGCGTGTATTATGACAAGCAAAGCGAGTTTTGCGGTACGGACCAATTGATCCATAAGAAATGCGGCGGCCGGGAATACGATGTCAGTGAAAGTAAGGCGCTTTTTTGCAGTCAAGGCACTGTTTTAGGCCATTGCGGTCCGCAATTATACAATGACGATTTGAGTTTTTGCAGAAATGAAGACGGCGAGAAGATTTTGTTTGACAAGTGCAACGGCGAGGAATACGAAACCGAAACCGAGTTCTGCGTGCAGGCGGAACATAACGGTATAGCGAGAGATACGGTGGTGTTGAAAAACAGTACCTGGGAATTAAAATGCGCAGCCGAAAACTACAAGCCGACGGAAAAGTTTTGCCCTGAAAATGTGGAAACAGCGATTCCTCTTTGCGGCGGCAGAACATTTGATTTGGAAAAAGAATTTTGTTATAATGATTCGGAAGTGCGCGCTTTGTGTAGTGGCGAGAGTTATACTCCGGAGCAAGCATGCGTTGAGGGAATCGGAGTAGTTACGAAGTGCCCGGGCGGTCAATATCTGATGACCGGAGAATGTTCTGACGATGATTTACCCAAATGCGGTGGAATCAGTTACCGCCCCTATAATCCGGCTGTTTACAATCCCGATACTCCGGGGCAGCGCTGCAATATGGAGGGAGAATCTCCGGTTCTTGAGACCTTGTGCGGTCTGGATTTTACAGATAATAGTATGTGGTATAGTGATGTTACCCATTTTTGTTATGAATCGGAATTACAGGAAAAGTGCGGCGGTGAAGAATATGAAGTGAGCGCCAAAGATTCAACGGTTTCCGAAAACGGATTGGAGTTCTCTATTGTGAAACAGGAAACGTGCGAGGATGGCGCGGTGGTTTCCGTATGTGAAGGCGATTACATTATACCTTCCTCCTCCTCCGTTTTTGATCCTGATATTCACTTTTGTATCAATGTATTATCCGCTGAAACTTTTGTGTTTGAAGGCGCCACCCGGGGTCCCGGAACCTATTTTGTTCCTTTGTGTAATGGTCACCCTTACGATGTGACCCGGCAGTTTTGTTATAACGAAGAATCTATCAATAACTATTGCGGTGATAATATGACGGAATATGACCCCGCTTTGTCCCGTTGCGGAAACGAAGCCAATGGAGAAAGTCCGACCGGCATATATTTGAGGGATCCGGTACCGGTAGGCGACCATGATTACCAAGCGGTGCTTATCGGCGGATATTATTACTTTACCGAAAACCTGAAAACACAAACGGAATCCAGTACTTGCTTTAATGGAGACTGTGAGACCTATGCCGATTACGGGCAGTATTATACTCTTGAGGAAGTTGAGAATAATGAGTTGTGTCCGGAAGGGTGGCAGTTGATGGATTTTTACAGTTTCAGGCTAAATGATGCCGAACGTTTGGCGGCCGGTTCATGGGGCACAGATGGCTTAGGGAATGATTATTATGGGTTTAATGCTATCTCTTCCGGTTATTGTAATAATCCTCCCGACCTCTGCAGTGATTACATGGCAATTTGGTGGGTTCGTGAGATTGATGATGATTTTGGTGTTGATAGAATTTATACTACTGGAATTGAATATGTTTCGGGTATAGGCCTCGGGTTTATGCATTATGCTTCCGGAAGAAATGATTGGATGCTCCCTATTCGTTGCGCCAAGCCGGTAGCAGAATAACAGAGATTGGCGTGCCCCGCGCGGAGCGCGGGTCGGCGGGGCTCCGGGCTACCCTCCGGTCGGTGCTGCGCACTGCGCATCAATGCGCATCCTCCGCCTGCCTCACGTGTCTTCGCGCAATTCCAACGCTTTTTTGCGCATTAATTATAGTTCGCATTTTTTATTTGTGCGAAAAGATACTTTGTCATTCTCGGACTTGATCCGAGAATCCAGTGAAGAACAATACAGGGTCTGGATGACCGCGGGCTATGCTCTCGCCTGGACTGCCACGCCTTCGGCTCGCAGTGACGGAAACAGGTTTTTCCATCCTGAAAATTTGTCCCGAAGCGTTGGAACGGCGCGAAAGTGCGTGAGGGATGGTGACCCGAAGGGCGGAGACTTTTCAAGGCTCCGTTGCACTCGGCGGGTTCCCCGCCTTAGTGCAATACAGCC
>JAISUZ010000108.1 GCA_031271785.1 Fibrobacter sp.
ACATTTCTATTTATGCATCAATATTGATCGTGTTTGCATGTAAGACTTTTTAAGTGTGCATCGCAACTTTGTCCCAATTCCCTAAATTTCATACTCGAGGAACTTGAGTTACATTTTCATATAAGCGCGGTTCTCAATGCTTTTTTCAAAACCTTTAGGCTGGAAGCCGCTCCGGTTTTGAAAAAAGTGTTGGAATCGCGCGAAAACACGTGAGGCAGGCGGAGGGTGCGCGTTTACGCGCAGTGCGCAGCACCGACCGGAGGGTAGCCCGGAGACACGCCGACCCGGCGATTTTCTTTAATTTTCGCCAGGAATCGCCGGGACACGCCGAAATATTTTAGGAATACGATCCGGAATAAAAAATTTATATTAAATGCGATTGTTGTTGAGGAGACAGGTTATGAGAAAACTTCCGGTTATTATTCTTTTGTTTTGTTCGTTTATTTGGGCCACTCCGGTTTCGGATATCGGCGCGTTGCAGGTTGTCGGTAATGAGATTCGGGGGGAGAACGGCGAAGTGGCTCACCTGCGCGGAATGAGTCTTTATTGGAGCCAATCCCGTGTCGCGAAAGATTTTTACAACGAAAATACGGTTTCTTACCTCGCTGAGGATTGGAATGTGAATGTGATTCGCGCCGCTATGGCGGTGAGCGCCAACTGGGCGGATGATGAAAAGGGGTATATCGCCGACCCCGTGACCCAAAAAAACCGTATTAACGCTGTTGTTCAGGCGGCGATTGACTTGGGAATCTATGTTATTATTGACTTTCATGAACATAATGCCGGCGACTTTCAAAGTCAGGCTATTACTTTTTTCCAAGAGATGGCGACCCAATGGGGAACACATCCCAATGTGATTTATGAAATCTGGAATGAGCCGATCGGCAATAGCGATGAAAACGGGGCCGGAACTTATTGGAACAATACCATTAAGCCCTATTCCGAAGCGTTGATCAGCGCGATTCGCGCAATTGATCCAGATAACCTGATTGTATTGGGTACGCCTTTTTACGATCAGTACGTGGATGTCGCAACGGCAAATCCTGTCAGCAATGAGACCAATGTCGCCTATGCGTTCCATTTTTATGCTTCGGAAGCGAGTCACGAGGCTCTTAAATCCCGTGTAGAGACGGCTCTCGGCAGGAACAAGGCCGTTTTTGTTACCGAATGGGGATTTTCTCCGGCAAGCGGCAGCGGCACTATTGACCAGACTGCGAGTCAGAATTGGTTACAATGGCTTGAAACCAACAATTTGAGTTCCTGCAACTGGTCCCTTTCCGACATCGATGAGAGTTCGGCGGCGCTCGTAAAAGCAACCCAAAGCTGGAACGATGCTACCGGAGGAATGGTGGTCACCCATAACGTTCCGGTGAACGGTCCCTGGACGGACAGCCATCTCACGACTTCCGGTAAACTGATCCGCGATTATCTGCGCGCTCATAATTCTCCTTATACTCCTCCCAATTCGCTTTTATCATTCGACCGTGCAAAGCGGCCGCTTCTGTACCGCCAGGGTTCGGGACTTGTCGTAGAATTCGGCGCTTCTTCCTGGAACCGGGTGGAATTATTGTCTGCGGACGGCACTGTTTTGGCGGCACAAAACCGGCGCGGAACGGAACAACAGGTTTTTCTCTCCCCTGCCGTTTCGGTTCGCGGAGTGGTTTTTGTTCATTTTTCGGGGCCTCAAGGGCACAGGACGATTCCCATGGCTTGGGTGGATTAGGTTTTGTGATTATTTCCCGAGTTGACAAAGGTTATCGTACCGATTAAGTTCGTTAGGCGAACGCGGAACGCGTACGGCGATCAAAGATACTTTGTCATTCTCGGACTTGATCCGAGAATCCAGTGATGAATAATACAGGGTCCGGATGGCCGCGGGCTATCCATCGCCATGACAAATCCGGCATGTAAGACTTCCTTAATCTATTCCCTGTTTGCAATTCCCGAGGAACTTGGCAGCTATTTTTTATCCCTAAGCGCGGTTCTCAATGGTTTGCACATCTATTGAGTTCGCACTTGCATGTAAGACTTTTCAAATGTGTGCCGCTACCTGGTTTTTCAAAACCTTTAGGCTGGAAGCCGCTCCGGTTTGTCTCGGAGTGTTGGAATCGCGCGAAAGTGCGTGAGGGATAGTGACGCGAAAGGCAGATTCCGGTGAATATCTGCGCGGCTCCGTTTTCGCCGGCAACTTATTGCCGCGAAAATATAGCCCGACCCGGCGATTCTCTTTTAATGCGGGTTATGTAATCGCCGGGGCACGCCCTTCAATATCCAAGTTCCATGAATTCTTTTAAGCTACGCAGCCTTGATTCCGCTTGGCGGTAAGCGGCGTGATAAACCGCTTTTAGTTTTTCCGGGTTGCGTTCTACGCGGGAGATGTCGATTTCTTCCGGGCGGAACACGAAAAGTTCTCCGCTTTTTTCTTTTTCGGAGACCAGATCCAAAGAGTCGTTATAAACTTCGTGGCGCATTTCCAGCGCTTTTAAAAATAAAGGATAACGCCGGTAAACGAGTTTCAATAACGGTATGAGTTTATTTTTCTTTTTGCGGTAATCGGCCGGTTGCGTTAGGATCACGATATTTTTTGCATAGCCCATTTCCGTAAATTTCCGCACCGGGATGCTGTCGGCAATACCGCCGTCCATGAGTTTTTTCCCGTCGACTTCCACAATTTTCGAAAATAACGGCATGGATGCCGAGGCGCGCAGATAATCCATTTTGTCTTTTAAGTCTTCGATTTGTTCGTACACCGCGCTTCCCGTTTCCAAGTCGGTGCAAACCGCATAAAATTCCGAAGGCGCTCTTTGGAATGTTTTGTAATCGAACGGGTCCAATTCATCGGGCAAGTAACGGTAACAGAAATCCGCGCCGAAATAATCGCCGGTGGTTAGAAGCGAGCGAACTCCCATGAACTTCGGGTTTTGGGAGTGTTCCACATCAATGCGGTAATTGCGCCCGCGCTGTCTCGAGCGAAAGTTGCAGCCGTGCGTGGCCCCGGCAGATACGCCGATAATGCCGTCCGTCCAAAGTTTGTAATCTGCCATGCAATCCAATACGCCTGCGGTATAAACGCCCCGCATACCGCCGCCTTCTAAAATCAGTCCTAAACGATTCACTGGTTCTCCTACTTGAAAGGGAAAATAAACGGGAGTACGAACACCATGATGATTCCTATAATCACTTGCAGCGGAAGCCCGATCCGCACATAATCCATAAACCGGTAATGCCCCGCATTCATGACAAGCGCGTTCGGCGGTGTGGAAAACGGAGAGGCAAAGCACATGCTCGCCCCTACACTCACAGCAAACAGGAACGGGATCGGATTCATGCCCGCCGCCACGGCTGCGCTGAGAGCGATGGGTGCAAGGAGCACGGCGGTCGCCGTATTGCTGATAAACATGGTCATGAGAGAGGTAGTGAAATAAATGCCGGCGAGGAGCGCATAAGGGCCGAATACGCCCAAGTTACGGACAAGGGCTTCGGAAATCAGGGCGGAAGCTCCCGTTTTTTGAAGAGCGGTGGACATGGGGAGCATGGCCGCAATAAGCACTATGCTTTCCCAGTTAATGGTTTTGTAAGCATCTTCCACACGGCGGAAACACCCGGTGAGCACCATCAGAATCGCCGCTACAAGCACGGAAGCGACGGGAGGTATCCAGCCGACCACCATGGAAACAATCATTAAAATCATAATCAACCCGGCAAGCGGCATTTTATGATCCAGCGTGACTTTCGCCGCTTCTTCCAGAGGCTGCCCGAGTACAATCCAATCCTGATCTTCCGAAAGTTTCCCGATGTTTTCCCAAGTGCCTTGCACGAGAAGCGTGTCTCTCGATTCGAAAACCGTGTCTTTCAAGTCGCTCAAAATATATTTCCCGTTCCGCTGGATTCCTAAAATCGTCACGCCGAAACGGTTCCTGAATTGAGCGTCGATGAGGGTGCGCCCCACAAGCGAACTGTCGGGAATCAGCACCACTTCGGCAATACCGATCTCCAGAAATTGCAAATTCTCCGCTTTATCAATGGGCAAAAGTTTCCATTCTTCCATAAATGTTTTCGCATTTTCCGGAAGTCCGAGCACATGAATGATATCGCCTTCGGCAAAAACCGTTTCCGCGCCTGCGATTTCCTGATGAATATCGTTCAGAATCCGTGAGGTCTTTTTTGTATGGCGGCGCACTTCCGTAACGACCAAATTATACTTTTTCGGAATTTCAAGAGCGGAAAGTTTCTGCCCGGCAATGGGAGAACCGTGTTCGATACGGAACATGGAAATGTGGTTTGAAATTTGATATTCGCGGTCCAGTTCCGTCAGCGTTTTTTTACCGTTTTTGGATTTCGATTCTTTCTTTTCCGTTTTGGGTTTTAGCTTTTTGGAAAGCGGCATGAGCACCAAAAGCGATACGATCAAAGACACAAACCCCACCGGAGTAAAGGCGAAAAAGGAAAGTCCGTCACTCCCGGATTTCACCAGTTCTTCACTGATTACAAGGTTCGGCGGCGTTCCGATGAGCGTAAACATACCGCCGACACTGCTTGCAAACGCAAGCGGCATTAAAAAACGTTCCGAACCCATATTCGCACTTGCCGTAAGGCTCACCACAATCGGAAGCATGAGAGCGACCGTGCCCGTATTACTGACAAAACAGCCGATAAACGCCGTGACCACAAAAATAAGGATGAACAGAAAATCTTCATTATTCCCGGCGACTTTCAAAATTTGACTGCCCACCATTTTCGCAAGTCCCGTGCGGAAGATAGCGCCGCCCACCACAAAAAGACCGATCATCATCATCACAAGCGGACTCGAAAATCCGGATAACGCTTCATCGGACGTTAAAACACCGGCGAGTAATAAAAAAACCACCGCACAAAGCGCCACAATATCCGAACGGATTTTCCCTTGAATAAAGAAAGCGACGGCAAGAATCAGCACTGCTACTGTTAAATACATTTCCATAAAAACTCCTAACCCGGTAAAAGAATATAGTAAACACCGATGAAATACCGGTATGGCATATAAACGATAACGAACTCATAAAAGAACCTCGAAATCCGAAACGGCGCCTCGCTATTTGACCCGAGTTTTATATTTTTGAAGCCATGAACGAAGCTCCTCAAAATTCTTTTTCGGAAAAGCTGAACGACATGGCGAAAACACCGCGTTACCGCGGCGCCATTTTTCAGATTGAAGCCGATGAAAAGGGTCAAGCTCTTGTCGATTGCAAGGAAAGCAGCCTCAAAATTTACCTGATGGTGGATCCGGAGAACGATCAAATTCTCGAAACGCGTTTTTTCACCTACGGCGGTCCTGTTTTTACCGCCCTTGCCGATGCGTTCTGCGCGGCGATTCAGAATAAAAAAATAGAAGACCTCGCCACCGTTCGCGTGAGCGATTTGGAACTTTCTCTGCGCGATACTCCGGACGTTCCCGCTTTACCGGCAGACGCATCCGAATTAAAATCCATGGAGCTCCTGATCACGAAGATTATCGAGAGTTATCCGGAGAAAAAAATCGCGGCGCTTTTACTGCGCGAAAACATGGAAAAAATCAAATACCGCACCCAATCCGCAGAAGGCAGAGCCGAAGCGGACGCGGAATGGAACGTACTTTCGGACAGTGAAAAAATCACCCGCATTGAAAATGCCCTCCACGAATATGTGCGGAAAGTCTTGCATTCCGACGGCGGTGATTTGGAAGTGCTCGGCATTCAAGGGAACCGTGTGCGGATCCGTTTTCAGGGAGCCTGCGCCGGGTGCAGCGCCGCTTCGGGAAGTACGCTCTTTTACATTGAAGATCAACTCCGCAATAACGTTTATTACAACTTGACGGTGGAGCCCGAAGAAGTATTCCCCGGCATCGGAGCGGAAGACCGATGAATTCTTCTTACCAGTACGGATTCGTGACGAACATCGAAAACGAAGCTTTTGAAAAAGGCTTGAACGAAGAGGTGATCCGCCGCGCGAGTAAACTGCGGAACGAACCCGAGTTTTTGCTGAATTTTCGCTTGAAAGCCTATGCGCAACTTCAAAAGATGAAAGAGCCTCATTGGGCGGAACTTCATTTCGAACCGGTGGATTTGCAAAATATCGTGTACTATTCCGCGCCCAAAATGAAAAAAGAACACGAGAATATCGAAGATGTGGACCCCGAACTCTTGGAAACTTTCGAAAAACTCGGGATTCCCCTGGACGAACAAAAACGCCTTGCGAACGTGGCGGTAGATGCGGTGTTCGACAGCGTAAGCATTTATACCTCTCACAAGAAAAAGCTGCTCGAATACGGCATCATCTTTTGTTCCATTTCCGACGCGGTAAAAGAATATCCGGAACTCATCGAAGAATACCTCGGCAGCGTAGTGCCCGCGGCGGATAATTACTTTGCCGCCCTCAACAGCGCAGTTTTCAGCGACGGCAGTTTCGTTTACATACCGCCCGGCGTCCAAAGCCCCATGGATTTATCTACTTATTTCCGCATCAACAATCAGGAAGCCGGGCAATTCGAAAGAACATTGATTATCGCCGACGAAGGCGCTTCGGTAAGTTATCTGGAAGGCTGTACCGCTCCGGAATTCAGCACGAACCAACTTCACAGCGCCATTGTGGAACTGGTCGCAAAAGATAATGCGAGCATCAAATACAGCACCGTTCAAAACTGGTATGCCGGCGACAAAGAAACCGGCAAAGGCGGCGTTTACAACTTTGTCACCAAACGCGGAAAGTGCGCCGGAAAAAAAAGCCATATCAGCTGGACCCAAGTGGAAACCGGAAGCGCCATCACCTGGAAATACCCGAGCTGCATTTTAGCGGGCGACGATTCCGTAGGAGAATTTTATTCCGTAGCGCTCACCAACGGAAAAATGCAAGCCGATACCGGCACCAAAATGATCCATATCGGAAAAAACACGCGCAGCACTATCATCAGCAAAGGAATCAGCGCCGACGGCAGCTCCAATGCTTACCGCGGGCTCGTGGACATCCGGAAAAACGCAAAAAATGCGCGCAACTACACCGAATGCGACAGCATGCTCGTGGGCAATCAAAGCGCGGCACACACCTTCCCCACCATCAACGTGGCAAACCCAAGCGCCAAAGTCGAACACGAAGCCACCACAAGTCGCATCAGCGAAGACCAACTCTTTTATTTCGAAAGCCGCGGCATCCGCCGGGAAGACGCGATTCAGGCGATGGTCAGCGGATTTTGCAAAGACGTGTTCAAAGAACTCCCCGGAGAATTCGCCACGGAAGCGCAACAACTCCTATTGCTGAAACTCGAAAAAAGCGTAGGGTAATTCTTTAATTTATCCGAAACAGAATTTTTTGGGCGTGCCCCGGCGCGTTGCGCGGGTCGGCACGTCTCCGGGCTACCCTCCGGTCGGTGCTACGCACCGGCTTCGCCGCCCTCCGCCTGCCTCACGCAATGTTCGCACGATTCCAACACTTTTTTCAAAACCGGAGCGGCTTCCAGCCTAAAGGTTTTGAAAAAAGCATTGAAACCGCGCTCATGTGAAAATGTAATTAAATTCTCCCTATATAAAACGCAAGCGTATTGACATACCACATCCATAGAATTGCCCGATTATATAAGACTTTTATATAATGAATGCGGAATAGAAACTGTAAAAAATTAAATTCAGAAACAGGAGATTAGAAATATGGATAAAAAATACGCTTGTTACTGCGGTCTTTACTGCGGAAATTGTGCCGTCAAAATGAAAGTCGAACCGGCGGCAAAAGTTTTATATGAAGAAATGAACAAACTAGGGTTTGAACAAATTATGCCGTTCTTTCCCGACGGCGAAAAATTCTGGTCGTTTTTAAAAGGAATGTCCGTTGATGGAGTATGCGTCTCGTGTAAGGCGGGAAGCGGAAACCCGGCCTGCAAAGTCAGGCTTTGTGCAAAAGAGAAAAATGCGGAAATGTGCGCGTTGTGCGAAAGTTATCCTTGCGAGCATTTTACGGAATTTTTTAAAGCTTACCCTACGCTTGAACAGGACAATTCTATTTTGCGCGAGAAAGGTTGGGAGGCATGGGAAAAACTTCAAGACGAACGCCAAGCAAACAGGTGTGAGTTTGCCTATACTAAAAAAAGCGATGAACCCCGCACGAACCAGGGGGTAGCGAAAACCCTTCCGCCCGCGCCGGCGACTAACGGAAGCCGGTAAAGCGCGGGCGATCGGAAGGGTTGAAGCGCGGGGGATATTTCCCCCTTTTATTCAAGGTGCGATTTGATACACCGCGAGGGTGCCGCTGTATTCGTAGCAGACAATCAGGAGCGAATGGCCGGCGAGCGGGCTTTCCTTTTCGGGGACAAACAGGATTCCTTCGGGGCCGCGATCCTGTTCATTCAGGAAATAATCGGCGAGAATGGGTTTTTCCGGGTTGGAGACGTTGAACACGACAATGCCGCCCATGCGTTCGAGTCCGAGGAATGCGTATTCTTTGCCGCGGACGTTTCCGAGCGTGACATTTTCCGGTTCCGCGCCTTTGTCTTTGCTGCGCGAGTCCGTTTTACCCGTTTCTTTTTTTCCGTTCCGGTTGAATTTTTCCGGTGTTTTTCGGGCGAGCAGGCGTTCGATTTGGTCGCCGGAATCAAAGAGGAGTTTTCCGCTCATGCCGTCGAAAATACTCATGGAGCGCGTGCCGAATGTATAAAAAGCGCGGCAGAGTCCGTGAGCATTCGTGTCGCAGCCTTCTACGCGGCTGAGCGTTACTTTTTTGAGAGATTGAATCACCGAATCGCTGAAAATCTGAGGGTCTGATTTTTTCTCCGCCATGATTTTTTCGATTTTGGTTTCATCTTTCCAGGTATCCGTTTTCCGGGCGGCGCCTTCGTTCGCGGTAAAAAGAAAGTAACGGTTCTTTTTTTGCAGTACGGCAATGCCGTCGGGCTGCCGGAGTCCGAGAAGCGGCGCGTTATTAATTTGTATGGAACCGTCGTTTTGATAGTCGAGTCCGTTGCCCGGGAGCGAGCGGTCAAGCGTGCCTAACGGCAGTAAGGCATCCGCTTTTTTCTTTTTTAAATCGAGGCGCGCGAGGGCGTTGTTTTCCTGCAGACTTACCCAAGCCCATTTTCCGTTAGGTTCCACCGTAATATATTCGGGTTCGAGTTGCTGAGTAAAGCTTCCGGGGCCGCTCAGGCGCACGCCGCTTGAGACGGCTTTCGCGCTGTCGATTCCTTGAAATCCGAGAATGGATACGCTCGCTTTGTCCGCGCCGGCGGTAATGTCCACCAGAGCGATTTCTCCGGGAGGGTCTATGCCCGCCTCCGCCATGCCTTCACACGCGGCGAGAATCATTTTTCCGTCCGGAGTGAACACGACCATGTCGGCTCCGGCGCAAATGGGGTAATCCTGGATGAGTTCGAGCGAATCGTTCCAGCGGAAAAGTTCAATCTTTCCGGCGGCGGTCGAAGGGTTTCCCATCACAGGCACGGCCACGAGGTTTCCGTGAACGGCAACGCTTGCGACATTCCCGGAAAATTTCTTTTTTCCGGCGAGTTTCGGCGCGGCCGGGTCGGATAAATCCACCGTGAGCAATTCTTCTTCTCCCGAGGCGATCAGTAATTTTTTTGCGGCGGGGAGATAAGCCGCAATTTCAGCGCCGCCTTCTTCGGCTAAGTTCAGCCGTCCGATTTCCGTTAAAACAGGTTTCTCCGAATCCTGTTTTTGAGAAGCCGCCCATAAAGGGATGGCAAAAAGAATGCAGGCGAGTAAAATCCGTTTTTTCATAGCGCTAACCAACCCACTAAGAAACCGAGTATGATTCCGCCCAAGAACGAAGAGGTGGTCATCATCATATTGCTTTTATTGGTTTGAGAACCGGTTTGCATTTGAGATTCGATCGCTACCCGGAGAGCGGTGGAGCATTTTCCGTGATCTTCTTTGAGCGTATTCCAGCTTTCTTCCCAGTTTTTGCATTTTGCCTGTTCGCTTTCAAGCTCAGCCCGGAGAAACGCTTCCCGGTCAATGGCAAGGCTTTCTTTAGCGGCGAGCAGGGAATCCCGCATTAGAATTTCTTCCTGATAGTTTACAGTGACCGATGAATCCGGAGCAGGAATGGAGTCCGCAGCGCCGGCGATGCCGCAAAACAGAAATAACAGCCAAAATACACGCAGAATAGCTTTCATGAGTTCCTCATCGTTTCTCGAAAAACTAGAAAGAATTTTCTAAATTACCCGCGTATGGCAAAGAAATATGACGAAAGCAGTATCAAATCCCTGGAATGGCACCAGCATATTCGGCTCCGCCCGGGGATGTATATCGGAAAACTCGGCGACGGACAAAGTCCGGACGACGGCATTTATATTTTAACTAAAGAAATTATCGACAACTCCATCGACGAATTTGTGATGGGTGCGGGCAAAACCATTCAAATTGAAATCGGCGAGCGCTCGGTGCGTATTCGCGACTTCGGGCGCGGCATTCCCCTCGGGAAAGTGATTGACTGCGTTTCCAAAATCAATACCGGCGGAAAATACGATTCCGAGGCGTTTCAAAAATCCGTGGGTTTGAACGGCGTGGGAACCAAGGCGGTGAACGCTCTTTCTTCGACTTTTATTGTACAGAGTTTCCGCGACGGTCAGTGTAAAAAGGCGGAGTTTTCCAAAGGGCTTCTCGTAAAGGATTACAAAATCGAAGCCACCCGCGAAAAAAACGGTACGGAGATTTATTTTGAACCCGATGCGGAGATTTTCAAAAATTACCGGTTTCTTCCGGGTTACATGGACGAACGCATTTGGAATTACGCTTATCTGAACACCGGGCTTTCGCTTGTGATGAACGGGAAAACGTTCGGCAGTCAGAACGGGCTTCTCGACCTTTTGGAAAAACGGGTGGACGAAACCATCCGTTATCCGATCATTCATTTGAAAGAGAAAGATATTGAAGTGGCGTTTACCCACGGCAATCAATACGGCGAACATTATTATTCGTTTGTGAACGGGCAGCACACTACTCAGGGCGGTACTCACCAGGCGGCGTTCCGCGAGGGGATCGTGAAAGGAATGCGCGAGCATTTCAAAAAAGAATTCGATCCGTCCGATGTGCGTAACTGCATTTTGGGAACGGTTTCCGTCCGTATTCAGGAACCGGTTTTCGAATCGCAGACGAAAACAAAACTCGGGAGCACCACCGTAGCTCCGGGCGGCGCGGCGATCCGCAGCTGGATTGTAGATTTTGTATCCGGTGAAGTGGATAATTATCTGCACCGCGAGCCGGAAACCGCTAAAGAGATTTTGAACCGTATTGTTCAAAACGAGCGGGAACGCAAAGAAATTGCGGGTATTAAAAAACTTGCCGGCGAGCGCGCGAAAAAAGCAAACCTGCATAACAAAAAGCTCCGCGATTGCAAAGTGCATTTGACCGATCATAAAGACATTCGTTCCGGTGAAACCATGATTTTTATTACCGAGGGCGATTCGGCGTCGGGTTCTATTACCAAAGCGCGTAATGTACAAACGCAAGCCGTGTTCAGCCTGCGCGGAAAACCGCTCAACAGTTTCGGGCAAACCAAGAAAGTCGTTTATGAAAACGAAGAATTCAACTTATTGCAGCACGCGCTCGATATTGAAAACGGTCTTGAAAATCTGCGTTACGGTAAAGTGATTATCGCAACCGATGCCGACGTGGACGGAATGCATATCCGGCTTTTGATGATGACGTTTTTCCTTCAGTTTTTCCCGGAACTTGTGGAGCAGCAGCATCTTTACATTTTGCAAACGCCGCTTTTCCGGGTGCGCAATAAAGCGAAAACCATTTATTGTTACGATGAAGACGAGCGCGATAAGGCGAGCGCCGAACTCGGCGCCAAGAACCTTGAAATTACGCGTTTCAAAGGTCTCGGTGAAATCAGTCCGGAAGAATTCGGGCAGTTTATCGGCGACGACATGCGGTTGGAATCGGTTTCCATGCCTGCCGATGCTTCTCTCGGAAAAATGCTTGAATATTATATGGGAAAAAACACTCCTGTCCGGCAAGATCATATTGTAACGCATCTCCGCGCCGAAGCGGTGGAGATACTTTAACTTACCAGTCGGCTTCGACGGTACCGCCGGTTTTCTGCATGCTTTTTTCCGTGTATTGATGCACTTCAAAAGCGTTGCCGTCCGGATCGGTGAGCCAGATTTGGTAAGTGTTGTCGCACCCTAATTTCTTTTCGGTATGCGCGATCCCTTTGGAGTCGAGTTCTTTTACAAGCGCGTCGATATTATCCGATTCAAGACAAAAGTGAACGATTCCCGTATTGACGGGAGCCTCTAAATCCGGATTTTCAAACATCTCAATATATTGGTTCGGGCAAATTTCGAGATAATGCCCGTAGTGTTTTCCTTGGCGGGTAAATTTGAAAACGGGTTTGAATCCCAGTTTTTCGTAATACTCTATGGAGCGGTCGAGATTTTTTACGTTGAGACAAACATGAGCGAGCGATAGCATTCGATTCTCCTTAGCGATTATCCACTTTTTCGGGGTTCATATCATGATTTGCGAAACGATGTTCCGCGATGGTTTCGTATTTCGTTCCGGGCTTTCCGTAATTGCAGTACGGGTCAATGCTGATACCGCCTCTCGGGGTGAATTTGCCCCAAACTTCAATGTATTTGGGTTCCATTAGGCGAATTAAATCTTTCATAATCACGTTTACGCAGTTTTCGTGAAAATCACCGTGATTGCGGAAACCGAACAGATAAAGTTTTAAACTTTTGCTTTCCACCATTTTCACATCCGGAATATAACTGATGTAAATCGTAGCGAAATCCGGCTGCGCCGTAACAGGGCAGAGGCTTGTAAATTCGGGGCAATTGAATTTGACCCAGTAATCGTTTTCCGGATGTTTATTTTCGAAAGTTTCCAAAATTTCCGGCGTGTAAGCCGTGGGGTACCGGGTTTCTTTTCCGAGTAAATGCAGTTCGGTTTTCATATTCTGTTTACCGTAGGTCTTGAAGGCGTTTGATGGCTTCCGAAAGCCGGGAGACCGCCGTGATTTTCACATTGTTCGGCACTTTTTCCGTTTTCCCGCCTTTTGGGATGATGATTTCGTTAAACCCAAGCCGGATCGCTTCTTTCAGGCGAAGACTTAACTGACTCACCGGGCGCACTTCTCCGGAAAGCCCGAGTTCTCCGATTACGAGCGTTTGCGGCGGGAGCGCAATGCCGAGGTGATTGCCCGCAATCGCGAGGGCGAGGGCGAGGTCGGTACCGGCGTCGCTTACTTTAATACCGCCGGCAATAGAGGTGAATACATCGGAACTCCCGATTTGAATTCCGCCGAATTTTTCGAGCAGCGCGAGAATAATGATCAGGCGTTTTGCATCCATTCCGGAGGCCACCCGCTGCGCCACGGCATAACTTGTCTGGTTTACGAGAGCTTGGACTTCAAAAAGAATGGCGCGGGAACCTTCGATGGAACAACTCACCACGCTTCCGGGAGAGGTGAGGGAATCTTCATTCAGGAAAACGCGGCTCGGATTTTCCACAGGTTCCAAACCCTGGTGAGTCATTTCAAAAACACCGATTTCATCGGTAGCGCCAAAACGGTTTTTAATGGTACGGAGAATCCGGAATTGATGGTTACGGTCTCCTTCAAAGTAAGCGACCGTATCCACCATGTGTTCCAGGAGGCGCGGTCCGGCGATTTGCCCGTCTTTCGTTACATGCCCGATCAAAATTGTGATGCAGTTGGCGGTTTTTGCAAAAATCATCAGGTCGAGGGTGCATTCCCGCAGTTGGGTCAGGCTCCCCGGCGTGCCCGGAAGTTCCGTTTTGTAAAGTGTTTGAATGGAATCAATCACAAGAATTTCCGGTTTTTCCCTTTCGGCTTCTTCCAAAATGTGTTTGAGGTTGGTTTCGCAAAGCAGTTTGAGTTCGCTTCCGGAAACATTCAGGCGTTCGCTGCGGAGTTTCACCTGTACCGCGCTTTCTTCGCCGCTCACGTAAAGCGCTTTTACTCCCGCTGCCGACATGGTGGCTACCGTTTGCAGCACAAGCGTTGATTTTCCGATTCCCGGGTCGCCGCCGATAAGAATCAGCGAGCCCGGTGCAAAACCGCCGCCGAGAGTTCTATCGAATTCCTTATTGGAGCTGCTGAGGCGTTTGGTGTCGCGCGAGGTAATTTCTTTTAAGGATATCGCTTTTGAGGAACCGAGGTTCGCGCCGAGCCCGCGGCTCGGCGTTTGCGAAACGATTTTCACTTCTTGCAGGGAGCTCCAGGCGCCACAATCGGGGCATTTCCCCGCCCACTTGGAAAAAGAACTGCCGCATTCCGAACAAAGGAATTGAGTATCTGGTTTTGCTTTTGCCATCAATCAAAAATTCCGAAGGGTGGATATAAAAAAGAAGGAGTTTAACTCCTTCTTCCTAACTTAGTAAAATTATTCTGCGGTGTTCACTCTCTTTTTTCTCTTCACCTTTCTCGGCATCGCATCGTCCGTAACGGTGCTTCGGCTCGGAGTATCGCTTTGTTTGGTTTCCACTACCACTTCCGCTGCTTTTTCACCGGGGCGTGTAAAGCCGAACTGACGCGGGTTAAACCCATCGGGGAAATTGGTTTTGGCATCGTAGAGAACTTTTTTAGCCGTGAAGCGTTCGATAGAGCAGCGCGATAAATCCGTACCGGAGAAATCCACTTCTTCCATTTTGGTATCGGCGTTGATTTTGCAGTTTTTCATATCCGCATTTTGGAAACTTACTTTGAAAAGTTTCGCACCGGAGAAGTTCGCGCCGACCATTTGAGCAAAATTAAAGTCGGTACGTTCGACGGTGGAGTTTGAGAAGTTCGCTTTGGTAAGGTCGGCACGGTCAAAAATGTTTTTCTTAATGAGAGCGCCGTCGAAAACCGCCTTTTGCAATTCGGCTTCTTTGAACACCACTTTGTCGATTTCGCTGTCGAAGAAAGAAGCGCCGTTCAATTTTGCCTTTTCAAAAGTGCTTCCGGCTACGCGGCCTTTATCGAAAATCACATCCGATAAATCCTGACCGTTAAAAGTCATGTTTTTAACGGTGCCTTGGGCAAAGGAGGCGCCTTGAAGCTGTGTTTTGGAAAGATCCACATCGTTAAATGTGGTGAGGGAAAGATCGGCATTGCGGAGGTTCACATTAATAAACTTGGCGCCGCCGAAGTCGGCGCGGGAAAGACCGGCGCGGGCGAAGTTCACGTTGGTGAGATCCACACTGCTGAAATCGGCGTTGATCAGGTTACAGCCGGTGAAATCCGTTTTTACCATAGTGGCGCTTGAGAAATCGGCGCCGCCGAGAAGGGAACGGGCAAAAGTGGTGTTGGTGAGGTTGGTTTTGCTGAAGTCCGCTTCGGTTAAGTCCACATCCATTACGGAAGCGTTTGTCAAATTGGCTTTGGCAAAATTTGCCTTGTCCGAAACTTTCATGGCGTCAAGTTTAGCGCCTTCGAGGTTTGCAGACGGGAAACGGCTGTCGAGGAGAGTGGCGCGGTAAAGGTCTGCCCCTTGCATGTTCGCATCGGCAAAGTTGGAACCTCTCATATCGGCGCCGCTAATGGTCACATTTTGCAGGTTCGCGTCTTCAAAGTTCGGTTCGTTAATCACCGCGTTCCGAAAGTTTACTCCCGTGAGAACGGCTTTGCGGAAAGACGGCTTTTCACCCGTAGAGCGTTGGAAATCCGTAACACCCGCTACTGCTTTGGCGCCGTCGAAACGGAAACCGTCAATACGCTTGTCGCGGAAAGAAACGCCAATGTCTTTGTTGCGCCAATCGATATCTTGCGCCCAAAGAGAAGAAGCCATGCAAGCAGTCAACAAGACTCCCAGTTTGGAAATCGAACAAAAATGTGTACTCATGTAATAATCCTTTTCGGTAATCCGGAATATACGAACAGCCTTAAAATAACTAAAAATAATGATAATGAAAACATAAAAAGTGGAAATTTGCCGAAAATAAAAACTAATTTTGCCCATTATGGACGAAAAAGCCCTTGAGTTTTATGATGTGATTATCTGCGGAGCGGGACCTGCCGGATTAAAAGCGGCTTTTGAACTTGTTTCGGATTCGGAGAGTCCCTCAAAACGCATTTTGCTTTTGGATCGGAGATTCCCGTGGAAAGAACCGGTATCCTGTGCCGAGGCGGTGGCAAAAGAAGCGTTTGCCGAATTGTGGCCGGTTCGGGACAAGTGGGTGCGGCAGGTGATTTCGGGCGTTTATTTTGTTTCTCCCTCCGGAGATAAGGTTGAGTTTTATCAAAAAGATTGCGGGTTGATCCTGAACCGGGCGTTGTTTCACCGGGAGATGGCGGAAGAATGTGAAAAATCGGGCGTGGTTTGCCGTTTTGATGCGGATGTTAAGCGCCTTTACCGGGATTCCGAAGCATTTTGGAATGCGGAAGTAGCTATTGGAGGCGAAACGCAGGTGTTTCGCTCTAAGGCGTTCATTGATGCTACGGGACCGGGGGCAAAACTCACTAAAGATATTCCGGAACTGGCGGGACTTGAATCCGGGGACACGGATTTGGAACCGGCGGTTTTCACTCTCGCCGAGGGGATCGAATATTCTCCGGAGCATATCGAACTTTATTTCGGAAAAAAACACTTTCCCGGCGGTTACGGTTGGGTTTTCCCGCGGGAAAACGGAGTGGCCAATGTGGGAGTGGTTGTCGGGCGGGATTATATTAAAACGCATGCCCCGCGTAAAATGCTTGAAAACTTTTTGAAAGAATTTTTCCCGAAAGCGGCTTTCGGAAAGTTTTACGGCGGGATGATTGCCTGCGGACAGTCTTTAAAACCCATTGCGATGCAGGGGATTTTTAAGGCGGGCGATTCGGCGAGCTGCGTAAACCCCATGAGCCGTTCCGGAATTGTCGAAGCGCTGAAAAGCGGGCGGGTGGCGGCCAAAGCGGTTTCGGCGTGGCTTGCTGCGGAACCCGGGCAGGAACGCCGCCGCATTGAAAAATCGGCCTTTGACCATTGGATGCGCGTTCAGGGAAAATCGCACCGGCAAATTGCTCAGGCAAAAAAAGCGTTTTATGAAATTCAAGACGCGCAGTTTGATAAAGCGGCGAAAAAACTTTGCAAAGTACCGCGGGAAAAACAAAGTCTTTTCCGTATCTTTTTTACGGTACTCGTTTCGATGCCGCGCCTGATTTGGAAAATGCGTTCTTTGATTTGGTGAGAAAATGGAAAAAACGATTCCGGAAAAACAAGAAGAACTCCGCCGCATTTTCGCCGCGTTTCAATCGCCCGATGAAAAGTGGAAATACTTGCTGCAGCTTGCGAAAGATCATCCGAAGATGGATCCGCAAAAGAAAGAGAAAAAATTTTTGGTTTCCGGCTGTGCGGCGCAGATGTACCTGATTCCGCGTTATGAAGGCGGAAAGCTTTATTTTGAAATGGATGTGGACGCAGGCCCCGACGGTACTCTGCCGCTCATCAGTTTTGGGCTTGGGGCTCTCGCGCTCCAGATTTATCAGGGGGCGTCTCCTTCCGAAATTCTTGCCGCCGATCCGCATTTTTTTCAGGAAATCGGCTTGAATGTCGGGCTTTCTCCCACGCGGGCCAACGGATTTGCAAGCCTTCTTCGCCAAATTTACCTGTATGCCAAAGTTTATGCGGCGATGGAGAAACGTTAAGACGGCTTTAATGGTATTATTTATATTGAGGATATTATGCTTAGTTTCTTAAAAAACCGCCCCAACGATGAAGACGAAGAACAGGAAACATCCGGAGCTCCCGGCGGTAAGCCGCCCGCAAGGTTCATGAGCTGGCAGGACGCTTTGGTTTTGCTTGTGATTGCGGGAATTATTTTTGGCGTTTATACTTACTTTAAAAGCAGTAAAAATTCAAGCACGGAACTTTTTGAAAAATGCGAAGCCTTTTATACGGCCGAAGATTGGGATGCGATGGAAGGTTGTTACGAGCAGACTTGGGAACTCGGTTACATTACCGATGAACTGGACAGCATTCGTCAGGCGCGTCTCGGCGTTGTGAAAGATTTACGAAGCGCGCAGGAAGATTTACTCGAAGTCATTTTAGACGCCATGGATAAAGGCGATACGGCTCTCGCGCGGCAGGAAATTGAAAAAATGACGCCGCCCATTTTACTTTTCGGAGAACGGAAAGACGATTGGGATCGAATAAATACTATTAAGAAACCGTAATTTTCCGCTCATTATCCGAAAGAATTTCAATCCGGATAAAGTGAGTGATTCCCGTTTCCTGATTTTCAAGCCTTTCCGCCCATTCGATAAGCGTGATTCCCTGATTGAACGCATAGTAATCCAACCCGATTTCCGAGAGATCGGAAACGGAATTCAGGCGGTATAAATCCAAATGATAAATGGGGGGCGTGTTCGGGTATTCGTGAACGATCGTGTAAGTGGGGGAGGAAACTTGCCCGCGGAACCCAAGGGCTTTGCAAATACCGCGGGAGAGAGCCGTCTTTCCGGCGCCGAGGTTTCCCGAAAGCGCGATCACGGCGCCGGGAGAAAGCGTGCGGGCAAAAGCGCCCGCCCAATCTTCCGTTTCTTTTTCACCGCAAGTAATCACTTCGGTTTTTGAATTCATGAAAGTTTGTCCCGGTATTGTTCGTAAGTGAATTTGTGTACAAGCTTGAATTGATTTTCCCGGTTCCAAATTCCGATAGACGGATGCTCCACGCCGTTAAAGAAAGTGGTTTTCACCATCGTGTAGTGAATCATATCTTCGAAAATAATGCGGTCGCCCACTTTTAACGGCTTGTCGAAAGAGTAATCTCCGATCACGTCTCCGGCAAGGCAAGTATCGCCGCCGAGGCGGTAGTTGAATTCTTTCTCGCCGGGCATTCCGCTTTGCTGCACTCCCGGGCGGTAAGGCATTTCAAGGCAGTCGGGCATGTGCGCGCTCACCGAAATATTCAAAATAGCGATGTCGATTTCGTTATGAACAATATCTTCCACGGTAGCGACCAGTTCTCCGGTTTGCCAGCCGACGGCTTCTCCGGGTTCGAGGATCACCTGAACGCCCGGGTAACGCGCTTGAAATTTTTTGAGGATTTCGATCAAGTGTGCAATGTTGTAATCAACCCGCGTGATATGGTGACCGCCGCCGAAGTTAATCCATTTCATTTGAGGAATATATTTACCGAAACGTTTTTCAAAAGAATGCAAAACGCTTTCCAAAGCGTCGCTGTTTTGTTCGCAGAGCGCATGGAAATGCAGCCCTTCAATCCCTTCTAAAAACTCCGCTCTGAATTCTTTTTGCGTGATGCCGAGCCGGGAATAACGCCCGCACGGATTATAAAGATCCACTTCCACGCTCGATGATTCCGGATTTACGCGAAGCCCGGCGCTCACTCCCTTAGCGAGCGTTTCTTCTTTGAAACGCATCCATTGTGAAAAACTGTTGAATGTAATATGGTCGGCAAGATCCAGGATCGCATTGATTTCGTGACTACCGTAAACGGGAGCGTAAACATGAACTTCCTTATTCATTTCTTTCCGTGCGAGAAGCGCTTCGTTCAAGCTGGAAGCCGTCGCTCCGGGGAGATATTCCGCGATGATCGGGAATGTGCTCCACATACTGAAACCTTTCAGCGCGCAAATAATTTTCACACCGGTTTCGTTTTGAACATACTGCAATCGCTCGAGGTTCTTGCGAAGTCTCGCTTCTTCCAAAACATAACACGGACTCGGGACTTTAGAATAATCGATCATGCGCCAAATATAAATTTATGCGAAACGTCATTATGGCGCCGGTTCGGAGAGTTCACCGCGATTTCAATGTTTGAATTCATGCTCAAAGTTATTATGGGAGGGGGAGGATCCCCCTCGCTTCAACCCTGCTTGTCCGCGCGTCCTTTGTCGGCTTCACCCGTCGCCGGGACGCGCGGCAGGTTTTCCCGCATCAGTTTAGTTCGCAATGTCATGTAAGACTTTCTAAGTCTGCGGGTATACTTATTCCGCTACCCCCTTAAATACATGATCTTCGGGTATGGAAAACGGGAACACGGGATGTGGGGCCAGGTAGCGGCGCCGATTCGGAACGTTTTACATGAAAACTGGAAGCCGCTCCAATTTGTCCCGAAGCGTTGGAACGGCGCGAAAGTGCGTGAGGGATGGTGACCCGAAGGGCGGAGACTTTTCAAGGCTCCGTTGCACTCGGCGGGTTCCCCGCCTTAGTGCAATACAGCC
>JAISUZ010000001.1 GCA_031271785.1 Fibrobacter sp.
AGTTTTCCTTGAAACCGCGTAGAGCCGATGCTGTAATCCAAACAGCAAACGTTATCTTTAAAAAATTTCGGCTCTCCCGAAAGCCAATAATGCCCAAAGAAAACCGGTCTTTCGTTTTCGCCGTACACTTCGTAATCAACATTTTCTTTAAGCGTGATCTTCGGGAGTTCCGTGCCGGGCTGTATTGCGATTTTGGATAAATCCGTTTCTCCCGGAGGGTTCCACCAGCGAATACGGGTACGCGTTCTCTGAACGCCTTCGATATCGAAAAACGAAATACCGGGCGGCAAAGCGACTTCCGGCCCTTTTAACAGGCGTTCCAACACAAAGTAAATCGGATCCCCCTCGGTCGCGGCGCGGCGAATCAGTGTTTCATCTTTAAGGCTGGTAATGTTCTCCCGACGGAGAATTTCAATACAACGCGAGTCCCAGCAAGCATGCAGCGCACGGAACGTTTCGGTTTCCAGATAAAGCGGGAGTGTGCGAAACCATTCGAGCATTTCCTGAAATTCATCGCGGCGGTTCCGGTAAGAACGCATGGTTTCCGTGTGCATCAAAATTTTATTGATGGTGTGTTCACGGAGGTATCCCCCGCCCTCTTTTTTAAGCCAAAAACACAAGGCGTTAAATTCATGATTCCCGAGTATCGCCTGCGCCGAACCCGCTTCTACCATGGCACGCACGGTTTGCACTACTTCGCGCGCCTGCGGGCCGCGATCAATGTAATCCCCTAAAAATACGGCGGTACGTTCCGCATGCCGGTAAGCGCCGCCGCGCTTTTCATACCCCAATTTTTTCAATAATGCATCAAGAGCCTCCTGATGCCCGTGAATATCGCCGATAAAATCAATCATCAGGAAAGACTTTCCTTATCTTGAATATGCGCGTAGGCTTGGCTTTTTTTGCGCGCCTGTTCCTGAAGATTCACCGTTTCGTCATACTCATCGACAATTTCGCGCCCTAAAATTTCTTCCAAAACATCTTCCAAACTCGCAAGCCCCGCAATAGACCCCCATTCGTCCACCACGCCCACGATATGCCCGCGCTGTTTTAAAAACCGCAGTAATAATTTGTCTAAAGAAAGGCTGTCCGGAATAAACTGAATCGGGCGCATGATTTTTCGAAGAGGAATATCTCCGTGACCCGCCGCCAAATGATTGTAAGCATCGCGCCGGAGCACCAAACCAACCCAATGATCTTTCTCTTTGGAAAAAACCGGAATTCTCGAAAAAGGAAGGTCGCCGCGTTCCCGGACCGCCTCGGCGATCGTTTGTTTTTCGGAAAGTGAAAACACCACCTGGCGAGGGGTCATCACGCGCCGTACCGACATGCTTTTCAGCGCGAGAATATTTTTAATCACAACGCCTTGCTGCCGATCCAAAATTTCTTCTTTCAATCCGAGATTCACTAAGCTGTTAATATCATCCAAACTTACTTCCGCATTTTGATCCGAACTTGTCCAGCGTTTGGTAATCGTAAGGCAAAGCCAAATCAAACCCGTCCAACTTAATACAATCGTGAGGTAGTAAAAAATAACAGCCACTACGGGCGCGACTTTTTTGGCTTGTTTCACCCCGATGGTTTTCGGCGTAATTTCCCCGAACAAAAGAATCAGCACGGTAAGCACAATCGGAAAAATCATTTGCCACAACGGACTAAAAAGAGAAACCGCAATCGCCGTTGAAATGGAAACGCCGAGCGTATTCGCGAGCGTATTCAAAATCAAAACCGAAGCGATGTAACGGTTGATATGCGTTTTTACATGAACAATATATTTTGCGGAAAATTTCTTTTTACGCCGGAGGCTCTCCACGGTTGCATGCGGGATACTGTAAAACGAAGCTTCGGAAAGAGAACAAAATGCAGAGGCTAACAAACAAAGTACAACCGTTATAACAATAGCCACCATAAGTTAGTCTTCTCCGTTTGAAATAAACCGGGGGTCTAAACTCCACACCTGTACTTTTTCAACTGCTTTCACCCAATTTGAAATACTTTGTATGGGATCATTCTGCTGATGTATAAAGAAATCCTCGCTTAAAACAGATTTTACTTCCACCGGTTTTCCGACTGCAATCCCTGCGCGGCGTTTCGCTTCCGAAAGCGCTTTATCCATACCGCCGATATCATGAATCAAACCGAGTTCCTTTGCTTTTTTCCCGATAAATACACGACCGCCGCCAAGCGTGGAATCCACGGTTACCGCCGGAACTTGAATCGCCCCGGAAACAACCCGTACAAAGCGTTCGTAAAAATCATCCATATACGCTTGTAATGACTGTTTTTCCGCCTCGGTTAAAGAACGCGCCAAACCTTCGCTGTCGGCGCTCGGGTGCGTTTTCACCGTTTCCGCATTGATCTTCAATTTGGAAAGGAGTGAAGACAAATTCACCTTACCGCCGAAAACGCCAATACTTCCCACAATGCTTGCGTTTTCGGCGATGATCACATCGGCGCCGCACGCAATGTAAAACCCGCCCGAGGCCCCCACGTCGCCGATAGAAGCGATAATCGGGAGTTCGGTTTTAGAAGCAATCGTCCTTAACCGGTGCCAAATGACATCCGAAGCGAGCGCCGAACCGCCCGGAGAATTAATGCGCACAATCAACGCATCGTAAGAGTGCGGGCGCATAAAAATATCGAGCGCGCGCAAAATTTCCGCAGAACCCGTAGATCGTGTTCCGGAAAACAAATCTACGCCGCCTTCGCCGTCCACAATCGTTCCTTCGATATTCAAAAGCGCGATTTTTCCGCGGGTACGCGTGTCTTCGTCAAAAATTTTCACTTCACGGGGCGCCCATGTTTTCGAAAGCGCTAACGGCTGATCGATTCCGTAAAAAGTTTTGAGCGCATAAGGCGCGAGTTCATCCAAATAAAGCACGGCATCCCCAAGTCCCGCCCGCACAGCGGAAGCCGCCGTAAGTTCCGGGCGTTCCACAAAAGAATCCAAAGCCGCTTTCCGGGGAGAACGCTTGTAAACATCTTCCGTAAGTACTTTCCACCAATCGGAATAAAGCGATTCCCGGTTTTCCCGCGCTTCTTTCGACATGGAATCCAAAGTGTAAGGCTCCACCGCCGACTTGTAAGCCCCGTGCCGCAAAAATTCAACTTCCACTCCGATCCAGTCCAAAAGCCCTTTGTAATAAAGAGCTTCGCTCCCGAGCCCTCTGAAATTCACCCGCGCCGACGGCGAAAACACCACCCGGTCTGCGCTGCTTGATGCAAAAAGAGTCACCGGTTTCACTTCGTCCATATACGCGATCACACGCCGCCCCGTAGCCCGGAGCTCGGCAATTCCGCGCTGAATTTCCTTCGCCGCCGCCGTACCCGAACGGAATCCCGAAAAATCAAAAATCACCACTGCGCTGCTTGGGTCTGTTTTCAAATGTTCAAAATGATTCCGCAGCATTTCAAGGCTCATATCGCTATTGCCGAAAAGAGAAAAACCGGAAGCCTCTTCCCGGATCGGCCGTGAAAGAGGAACACGCACCACTTGCGCATAAGGAATCGCATAGGGATTCCGCGCATAATGATACCCCACCGCGCCGCCGCGCGGGTAATAATGATCTTCGTTAAAGAAGAGCGAACCCTGGAAGTAAGGACCGATAGAGCGTGAAAGTGTGAGGCGGTATTCCTCTTCTTTTCCGTAAACCGGAATTTGAACTCCCACCTCAAACCCGAGAAGATCCGCGCTCAAAAGCAGGAGGTGCGAATCCATATTTTCCGAATTCCAACTGAGTGAAAGTCCGCGCAGCGGACGAACGGTCGCTCCGAACTCATGAACGCGTTCTTGACTCCCTGCGCCGACCTGCACCAGATAACTGCCGGAATAACCGAGAGCGAGCCAAAACGCCGGCCGCCACAAAACGCCCGGAGAAAACGAAAAAGCATTGCCGTCAAAATCGGCGCTTCGGAAAAGTTCCGCCCGGGAACCCACAAAAAAAGCACGGTCAAAAAGAGGTACGCCGTAAGTCAAATTCCACCGCGCTTCGTCCAAAACGCTCGACTCGCTCATTAAGTAATCAAACCCGAAACCCAACGAATAAAAATTTCCGCCCGCGCGAAAACGATTCACATCTTTGGCTTCCCGCTCGTAAACAAACAGCGCGCCCGGAGAATCAAACGCAGGCACCAGCGCCGGGTTCCCGAAAATCCCGTGGGAATTCGGCTGGGTGATAAAATGATTTTCTCCCGGAAGATAAGCAAAGACAAATGAACTTATCGTGAAAATCAGCGCGAACAGAATACTAGAATTTCGATACATATAACTCCGCCGTTCGGTAAAAGATATATAAATTCGCCGGCATTCCCGGCCGAAAGTTATTTTGCCTCGGATTGCGGAAACAAAAACTGCCGTTTGTAGGGTTCTTCGGGTTTAAGCACCGTATTAAGCGCTTCCGTCACAAGCACTTGCACATTTCTGGTGAGCGGACGTTTGCCGAGGCGCGCTTTCTGCACCATTTTATGAGAAAGACGCCCGGGGAAAATTTCCGCCAAAGCATGGTTTTTAATTTCGTTTTCCGTAAGAATCCGGTCCAAAGGAGTCATGCATTACCTTTTAATTTGTTCATCATTTTTTCAGCACTCTTACCGACAAGCTCCACCTCATCGGCCGCGGCGATGTAAGAAAAAAGAGATTCCACGCCTTTTCCCGAATAAAAACGCCATTTTCGCGGGTGCGGTAAATTTTCAATTTCCTCAACCGACGGCTTTCGGAACAAGGTTTCGTACAAAGGAAAATGAACGATTTCCGCACCGTATTTTTCCCTTAAAAATTCGAGAGAAACTTCGGTTTCCAATGCCGAAAGCCAAGCGATTTTCTTCGCCGGAAATTCCCGGTGAGTTTTAGCAATTTGTTCAAAAAAAAGCAGAGCGCCTTCGGCGTTTCCTTCCTCGGAAACCTTCACGCCCGAATTCCGGAGAATCGCAGCCGTCGCACTCCCCACCGCCCAAACATTTCTCCCCCATTTTTTTAAAGACTCCTGCGCCAAACGAGCTGCCCGCGGGCTTGCTACAAAAGCCGTATCGAATGAGGATAAACAAACAGGCGTTTCCAAAGGGATCATTTCAAGAGCCGGCAAATGTACCAAACAAATCCCGAGATTCTTTTCTCTTTCCGCCTCTTCCGAAGAAGGAGCATCCATCCGGGTATCAATCACCGTCATTTCCAAAAATCCAACAAAGCGTGTTCATCCGTTTCCGACGGGAGCGGCACTCCTTTCAAACGGCATTCGCGAATAAAACGTTCGGCAAAATCTTCCATAAGGGATTCGTTTTCAGGCGCACTCCAATAAACATCGGCACGATGTTCCGCCTTGCCGTTTATTTCGGAAAGGTAAGCGTAAAAACGGTAACCCTCATTTTCGGGCAAAAGTAAAGCCGCCATCGGAACACGGCAGCCGCCGCCGAGAAGGTTCATCCAGCGGCGCTCCGTTCGCGCCGCCGTCAGCGTTTTTTGATCCGAAATTTCCGTAAGCATACGGTTCATTTCTTTATTTCCCGCAAGGCATTGCAAACCGATAATTCCCTGCCCGATAGCGGGAATCACTTCTTCGGGCTTAAAAACCTGCGTAACCGCTTGACTCAATTTTAAACGGTTTAAACCCGCCGCGCCGAGCACCGCCGCATCCAATTCCGAAGTAACGGAGTGAATCCGCGTTTCCAAATTCCCGCGCAGATTCACAAATTTCAAATCCGGGCGGAGTTTCCGCAACTGTAAAATCCGGCGGGGGGAACCGGTGCCGATTTTCGCGCCTGCCGGCAAATCGTTAAATGAAAATTCACGGGAAACAAGAACATCGTAAGGCGATTCCCGTTTTAAAAAACCGGCGAGGTGAAGCCGCGAATCCATTTGCGATGGGACATCTTTCAGCGAATGTACCGCAACATCTGCTTCGCAGCGAATGAGTGCGTCTTCGAGTTCTTTTACAAAAACGCCGCTACCCGACATGGAAACCAAAGAACGCACACGGTCTTTATCGCCCGAGGTGTGAATCACTTTAATTTCTACATGAATTCCGGGATAATGCGTTTCAAAAGCCTCTGCCGCAAGGCGCGCCTGCGCAAGGGCAAGCGGACTCCCGCGGGTGCCAAGGCGAACCGTTAATTCACTCATGATTTTCTTCCCCGGCCGCTTCCAAATGATACAATTTTTCAAGCAATAATTTACTTTCAAGTCCAAGACCCGCCCCGCCGATTTTTTTCAGCTGGCTTAACGGTTCATGGAGAATTTTTCCGCAAAATTCTTTTTGAAACCTTTCCAAAACATCCAACGTTTCGGGCGGAACTTTATACTTCCATTTTTCAAGTAACTCCGTTCCGATTTGTTCGTGATAACGGCTGAATTTCCGGATCAGCGGCACCACGCTCAGCGAATGATACCAAAGAATAAAATCTTCAAGCGCCGAATCAATTAAATCCCGCACACCGGAAACCGCATGACGGCGGCGAAGCCTGTTTTCGGTAACCGCTTGATTGAGATCATCCAAAGAAAAAAGAGAAAAACCGTCGATCACGGCAAACTGCGGATCCATATTCCGCGGAGAAGCGATATCTACCAGCACGGTTTTCGGGCGGCCTGCTTTCGATGAACCGGAAACCCGCACCAGATATTCGGAACTTTGAGCGCAGGTAATCAGCAAATCCAGTTCGCCTAAAGAGTCGTTCACTTCGTTTAAAGGAATCGCCCGGCCGCCGTAACGCCCTGCAAATTCTTCGGATTTTTGAAACGTGCGATTAAAAAAGTAAAAATCACGTACGCCGGCGGCATAAAGGTTGGAAACCGCAAGCGCGCCCATTTCCCCAAGCCCGAGAACCCCGGCGCGCGCCGAAGATAAATCCCCAAGTTCATGACGGCAGCACTCCACCGCGAGAAACGCCACCGAAACGGAACCCTCCCCGATTTTTGTCTGTTCCCGCACCCGTTTTCCGAGAGCAATCGCGCTCTGAAAAAGATGATTGAGGAAAAAATCCAAATAACCCGCTTTTTGAGAAAAAAGAAACGCATTTTTCACCTGCGCGAGAATCTGATTTTCCCCGAGCACCAGACTGTCGATAGAAGAAACCACGCTGTATAAATGAAAAACCGCTTCGGCGTGAGTGTGGTAAAAACAGTAAGGAATCAGTTCCGATTCGTCGATACGGCAAAAATTAGCCCACCAGTGAATCAGCGTATCCCTCAACGATTCCGGATAAAGCGTTGCCGCATAAATTTCAATGCGGTTGCAAGTCGAAAGAATCACCGCTTCGGAAATCCCGGGCAAAAGCTTTAAACTCGAAAGCCCGGCTTCCAAAGAATCTCCGGAAAAACCGAGACGGTCCCGAAGAGCCACCGAACAGGTTTTATGGCTGATACCGAGGACAACGCAATGGTAATTTTCTTGGATAATACTCATTTTTTCACATATAAACTAGAAAAAAACGAAATACCTCTCAAAAAAGAATGTATTTTCTCTCATTGATTTCCCGCTTTTCAGGCAAAGGAGGCAACCCATGATTAAAAAATTTTTTGGTTTCGTTTTTTTAACGCTTTGTTTCGTTGCCTGTTCCGGCGTTGATGGCGGCAATGGCGAACTTGATGAAAATTCCAGTTCCAATGCGGATCTTAGTGAAAGTTCCAGTTCAAGCATTCATGATTCCGGTGAGCCGGGTACCGAGAGCTCGAGTTCCGCTATTGAAACAGGTAATTCGGATTGTTTGCCCGAAATGTTATCGCTCACCCCGGGAAGCGATCAAACGGAACTTCATTTTACTTGGTATTCCAACGCCGAACCCGCTTGCACTGCTTCCCTGGTGGAAATTTTACAAAACGACGCTTTATTAATGAGTGAATCGGGTAAAATAGAGATTGTTTCGGATGCTAAAATTTCACACAAAGTAAAAGTTCAAAATTTAGCCGCCGATACCCGGTACCAATACCGCGTTTCCGGTAACGGACTCTCTTGGAGCGGCACCTTTTCTTTTAAAACGCCCGGTTTACAATCATTCAAATTCGCAGCCCTCACCGATGCTCATGTGAAAACCGGAGAACAGGATGCTGTCAGCGCCTGGTTCAGCGCCGATCGGAGCATTGCACTCGGCTGGAAAACCGTTACCGAAAAAATAGCAGCGGCGCAGGTGAGTTTAATGGTAAGCGCCGGGGATCAAGTTGATAAAAATGAAGGCGATGAGAACGAATATGCGGCTTTTTTTGCTCCGGAAGCGCTTCGCAGTATTCCGCTTGTACCCGTAACGGGGAACCACGACAAAAGCTGCCTTTTCAGGTACCATTTTTATCTGCCGAACGAACAGAATCTACCGGCCGCTTGCGAAGGTTTCAGATCGGTAGAAACGGCAGGAGACTTCTTTTACCTTTACAACAATGTTCTTTTTGTGGGGCTGAACACCTCTAATGTGGCAATCAATAACGCAAGGGCAACGGAACTGGTAGAACGGTTTGATACGGTAATCGAAAAAGCAAAACGGGAAAATCAGGGGAAATTCACCTGGCTTGTCGTTACACACCATAAATCGACGGCTTCCATTGCCGATCATGTGGCGGAACCGGAAATTCAGCGTTATGTGGAAGCCGGCTTTGAAAAACTCATGGATAAACATCAGGTTGATTTTGTGATTGCCGGGCACGATCATGTTTATGCCAGAACCAGTGTGATGCGCGGCGGCGGAAATTACGATGAGGTCATGCAACGATATACCGGCGGCGAAATTGTGGATACTTCAAAAGAAAATATTTCGCTTACCGGAAATCCGGGAACCATTTACCTTACGCTGACTACGGCGAGCGGAGCCAAATACAACGAACTATTCAATAAAACAGGAAAATTATACGGCAGAACCAACCCTTATTATCCGTATCTTGTAAACGGGTTATTCGGTGCGGAGGCTTATATGGCCGGTAATTTACCGCTCTCGACTCTTGTCGGATTTCAGGATTATACCCCCGGGTATGCTATTTTTGAGGTGAACGGGAATACCGTTTCTTACTCTTACTACGAAGCGGATAAAGACTTGCCCGTGGATTATTTTGTTGCGACAAAATAAAAAGCTCTGTTATTTACATTGCAATTTGCCTTAAAAAGGTCTTTTTGTGTACTTATAGGGCAATTTGTGATTATTTTATTTTTACTGTTTTTTGTAAATTTATGTATATTTACCCAAGTTTAGACGGATTTTTTGGAGTTCAATTCATGAAGAATTTTTTATTGCTCGCATTTGGTTTATTCACCTTTCAGGCTCTTGCCGCGCCTTATGTCATTGACGGGTTTACCGGAAGCGACGTGGGTGTTCCGGATGATTACATCGCTGCGGAATTCGGCGGAGAACTCCGGATTTCTCAAACGGGGACCGTTTCCCCCGGTTCGTTCTACCTACGTCAAAAATCCGAAGATCCGTTCGATGCTTCTGTTACCTCCTATCAGCTTTATGAGGGGCTTCCCGGACCCATGAAATCCGACCTCACTCCGCTTTCCACTCCGGAAGGCGTGAATTACAGCGATCTCGTGACGGCAAAATTCTACAAAGCGCGCGGTGAAAATCCGGATAACGATGTGGAAAAGGTTTATTTTGACGGTAATTATGTCTATGCGCAAGGGAGTTCTTCTCTGATTGCCTACATCAATTCCGCGATGGTGGAACTTCGCTCCAACGATACGGCGGCAGCGCCGGTTGAAGAAGTTCCCGCCGCCGATGCTTATGCTTTAGTCGAAGAAGAAGAATGTGATGAAAATGACCCGGATTGCGAATATGTGGAATGCGATGAAAACGATCCGAATTGCGAATACGAAGACGAATATGAATACGATGTTGCCGGCGATGTCACCGAAACCGTTGCGACTGCCGACACCAGAGATTATTCCGCACAAGACGCCGTGAGCGATGTGAAAGACCGTTTCGGTATGGGCGATGAAATTCGCTGGTGGAGTGCTTGGGCGCTGGTAGCTGTGGCTGCCGGAACCGCCGTTACCGGTGTACTCCAACAAATGAAGTACAACGAAGCGAGCGACGCTTTCTCCGGAACCGAAGATTTAATCAAACAGCATAAAGATGAAATTGCCGCCTCTTGCGCCGGCAATGCCCAGTGTATTACCGCAATGGAGTGGAACTATAATAAACCGGGTCAACCGATCTACGAATTGAAACAAAGAAATAAAACCAACCAAGAAACGATGGATTCTTATTCCATGGCTCGTAACATTTGGTTCGGCGTAACCGCCGCTTCCATTACGGGTGCGATCGTTCTCTTTGTATGGTAACAGAAAGTTCACAAATTACCGTTTCCGAAATAAGTTTCGAGTGTATTCTCGGAACTTATTCTTTTGAGAGGGAATCCCCTCAGCGGGTTTTACTTTCTTTTACCCTTTGGCTTGATTTTTCTCCTTCCGCCAAAACCGAAAATCTTCAGGATACGGTAAATTACGCTGCCCTTACGGAAGATATCAAACAATTCATTATTCGTTCTCAATTTTTTTTGGTGGAAACTCTCGTGACCGCCGTTGCGGAAAGAGTTTTAAACTATTCTCCCCTCATTCAAAAAACCGAAATTTCCGTCAGCAAACTGAACGCCATACCGGAAGCCGAAAGAGTAACGGCCACCATTCGCGTTTCGCGTTAGGCCTTGTGGTCATGCGCAATCAGGTGGCGGCGCTATTAATGCGCCGAATGCATCAAAAGACAGGCGTTGAGCGAAAGACCTAAACCGGTCGTTTGAAACTAAATTCCCGGTAGCGGAGTGCCTCGCTCATATCCTGAATTTCCACCGGTCCGGAATCCCGGAGGTCGGCAATGGTTCTGGATACTTTTAATAAACGGTAATACCCGCGGGCGCTTAAATTCATTTTTTGCGCCGCCTGAACCGAAAACTCGGCGGCGGAGTCGTTCATGAAGGCGAGCAAGCGCGCTTGTTCGCTGTCCATATCGGCGTTACAACGGACGGAGCCGCAATTCCATTTTTTGAAACGTATTTTTTGAGTTGTCCGCGCTTTCATTACGCGCTCCCGGATTACGGCAGAGGTTTCCTCCGTATTTTGCCCGCGAAGTACCTCCGTTCTCACCGGCGGAACCATAATTTGCAAGTCGATGCGATCCATTAAAGGGCCTGAAATACGTTGCCGGTAACGCGTGATTGAATCCGGTAAACAGCGGCATTCTCTTTCCGGATCCATCGAATAGCCGCAAGGGCAGGGATTCATTGCCGCCCCAAGCATAAAAGAGGCGGGCCAAACGACCGTTCCCGAAACGCGGCTGATTTGAATTTTTCGCTCTTCCATCGGTTCGCGAAGCCCTTCCAAAACGTTCTTTTGATATTCCGGAAGTTCGTCCAAGAACAAAACACCGTTGTGAGCAAGGCTCACCTCTCCGGGGGAGAGCCGCACTCCCCCACCGATTAAGGCTCCCATAGAAGCGGAATGGTGCGGAGTGCGGAACGGTCTTTCCTCAATCAAGCGAACGCTGCCCGGCGGCGAGAACCCGGCGCAGGAATGAATGCGCGTGGTTTCAAGGATTTCATCATCGTCCATTTCCGGAAGAATCCCCGGTAAACAGCGGGCGCAAAAAGTTTTTCCGGAACCCGGAGAGCCGATCAGTAAAAAATTATGACCGCCGGCAGCGGCAATTTCAAGGGCTCTTTTCACGCTTTTCATTCCTAAAACCGATTTGAAATCGGGTACGTTTCTTGATGTTTTCCGCCGGACTTTGGAAAACCCGGAGGCACGCCGGAATGAAAGATTCTCCGCCGATTCCAAAAAACGAATACATTCCGAAAGCGTGGAAACACCAAGTACCGTAATTCCCTCCACGAGCGAGGCTTCTTCTTCATTGGCTCTCGGAACCACCAGTATATCGGCGCCGGTTTTCTTTAAGTTCATGGCGACCGAAAGAACGCCGCGTACCGGTTTTAATTCGCCGTCGAGAGCGAGTTCCCCTAAAAAGATATAGCGTTCCGCGCGTTCTACCGAAATCTCTTTGGAGGCAAGCAGCATTCCTATGGCAATGGGTAAATCAAGGGCGGCGCCTTCCTTTTTTAAATCTGCCGGAGACAGACTGACAGTCATCCGGTTTCCTGTGACCGCATAGCCGGAGCTCCTGACGGCGGCGATCACGCGTTCCCGGGATTCCCGCACGGCGCTGTCGGGGAGCCCTACTAACGTAAAGCCCGGGAGCCCTTGAGATACATCGACTTCCACATTCACAGGGATCGCCTGAATTCCGGAAAGACAAAAGGTTCTGATTCGTTGAAACATGGTTTTTATAAAAGGTTTAGGGTTGAATAGAAAATTTTTGCGGATTTTTGGGAAAAAGGATACGGGATTCGGATGGTATCCTTGCGGGGAGACCATCCGACGGCGCACAGATAAAGGAAAACAAGAAAAGCATAATCTGTGCGCCGCAAAAGACAGGAAGATTAATATCCTGTCTTTTATCCCGTATCCTACCCGAATTTCATTTTAGCTTCCAAGGTTCCTCAAGTATGGAAGCGAGGAAATGGGAATCGAAATTTCCTGTATCCGAAACTTTTATTTATACATCCATTAAGAACTGTGGTGCTTGCATGTAAAGTTTTCAGCTACTGAGATCCCGTGTTCCTCGCGTTTTTACGCAATCGGGACAATCGCGAGGAACTCAATAGCGTGAGGCAGGCGGAGGGCGGCGCAGCCGGTGCCGCAGGCACGGGAGCAAAGCGAACCCCGGAACCACGCCGAC
>JAISUZ010000039.1 GCA_031271785.1 Fibrobacter sp.
GCTGGAAGCCGCTCCGGTTTGCCCCGAAGCGTTGGAACCGTGCGAACATTGCGTGAGGCAGGCGGAGGGTGCGCGCGAAGCGCGCAGTGCGCAGCACCGACCGGAGGGTAGCCCGGAGACACGCCGACCCGGCGCAAAGCGCGGGGCACGCCCTAATGCTTAGTGTTTACAATCGCAATCGTCGTGACCGCCACAGCATTCTTCGCCGTCTTCGTGGCAAGAGCAGTCATGGCCTTCGCCACCGCAACAGTGAGAGTTCAGCATGGCATCGATTTCTTCGTCGGTGAGAGGTTTGATTCCAACGACTTCGATTTCGAAGTTCAGGTTTTTTCCGGCGAGCGCGTGGTTGGCATCGACCGTGGCGTGCGTGTCCGTGACTTTACGAACGGTTAAAGGAATTTGTCCGCCCGGAGTTTGTGCGTAAAACATCATTCCGGCTTCTACTTTTTCGGCTCCCTGAAACGCGTTCAGCGGAACTTCCTGCAAGAGAGCTTCATTAATTTCTCCGTAACCTTCCGCCGGAGAGACCTTGACTTTAAACTTGTCGCCGACGCTGTGCCCTTCCATTTCTTTTTCGAGCCCGGGAACAATCATGCCTTGTCCTTGTATGTATTCGAGCGGCTCTCTCCCCGTAGAGGAGTCAATGACTTCACCTTCATCGGAGGTCAGCGTATAGTTCATACTGACTAAGGTATTTTTTGCAATTTTCATGATTCTTCCTTTGTTCTTAAAAATTTTACGACAAGCTAAAAAAATAAGGCGGCTTAAACCGGTGCCTTTGATGATTTCTTGCGGTTTTTCCACTCGGAGGCGTTAAAAAGCTGCCCTTCGGAGATTCCGTATTTTTCTTCGGCGCCGATTTCCAAAACGGCTTCGTTCAAGAGCATTTTCCCCTGCAAGAGTCCCGAAACGATTTGAATTTTCCGGCGCACGGTTTCGGGCGTGTCGTGAAGCATTTCCAGGCGGTAGCGGAACACGCCGGCTTCCCGGAGTTTCGGCAACAGCTTTAACGCCGTTTGCGGTTTCCCGACAAAAAGCGTGTTGCGGCATTCCGCGTCGGCTTGAAGAAAATGCCGTTCGCCTTTATGATCGAGGATTTCAATGGAATGCTGCAGACAAACTTTCCGGCATTCGGGGAAACGGGGTGCATGCGCGAGGTGTACAGCGAAAAGGCAATGCTCCATGTGAAACGCCGGCATGTACTGATGGAGTGCGATTTCAAAAGGTTCGCCCGCGCCCGTTTCGAGCAAACGGAAAAGCTGTTCGCTGTTCAAATCCAAAGACGGGTGAATGGATTCCAAACCTTGATTTAACAGCCATTCCGCCGCAGCGAGGTTCGCGGCATTCAGACTGTAATCCCCGTGCAAAGGAATTTGAGAGTCTTTGAAAAAAGCGAGCGACCCGAGATTCCGTACCAGAATAAAATCCGGATTCAGCCGCTCAATCCGTTTGAGATAATGAGTTTCTCCGGGTTTCTGAATGCGCAGTGTCGCCATGCCCGCCAGAAAACCGAATCGGCGAATTTGTTCCAAAGGTTTAGTATAATCCACACCCCAATCGAAATCCATAATCACGGAGTGAAGCGGGAGCCCTTCCAGTTCATTGATTTGCGCGGGTTCCCGCACGAGAACGGAAAGCTGAGCAGCGAGCGGCTCCGGGCGGGAAAACCGGCGCCTAAATTTTCCGGAAACGTCTCGAATGAATGCCCGCCCGAAATCCGGATTGGACTTCGGTCTTTTGAGGTAAGCGCGGCGCGCATCAAGTTTGCGGAGCGCACGCTGTTTCAAAAGGCGCACCATTTTTTGATTGATGAACGCACTCCGGTCAAAATCAAAAGAGAAATTCTCAAGGGTATAAGCCGTTTCGGCAAGCGCGCCGAATTCTTTTTTAAAAAGCTCATGAAAATATTCCGCCGGCTGCGGCTTTTGCGCACGTTCCAAAATAAAATCGGAGAATACCGTCACGGAGTGCGTGCCGTCATGAAAAACAAGTTTGACTCTTTCTCCCGCATGACCTTCCAGTTCAACGGCAACAGGGAAACGCTTTTCCGTTTCGCGTCCCGAAAAAGATTTGCGCCAATATTTTTCAATCCGCGGAGAATCGTTCAGAAACGCCGTCATTCCGGGTTTCAAAACGCCCGTGTTCCAATGCGGATCCAGAATAATTTCCGATACCTTTCCGCTCGTTTTCACCTCATAGACACGGCAGCCGCCGGGCTCAATGCCCGGCGCTTCAAAAAGAATACCGTCACCGGGCTGCACGGAAGTTTCGGAGGTCACAAACACGGAATGCTTTTCCACGCGTTCGAGGGTTCCGATTTTTTTGCCGTGATGATTCGAGTGAAAACCTTCGATTAAACCGAGATGATTCACGCCTTCGAGCCAGCCTGTGGAAAACCCGCGGGAAAAAAGAACTTCCAAAGATTCTTGCTGAAACGCCGAAATATTTTTTGAGTCCAATACGGAACGGTAAGCGGCCGCCGCCGCCGCCACGTATTCCGGACTTTTAAGCCGGCCTTCGATTTTCAGCGATTCAACGCCGAGCGCTTGAATTTCCTTGATGACCGGGAGGGCGGAAAGATCCTGAGAGCTGAAAAGATAATGCTTTCCTTGAAGCGGCGCTTCTTTTTCGTTTACGAACAAACGATACGGAAGTCTGCAACTTTGTGCGCATTGCCCGCGGTTTGCGGAACGCCCGCCGAAGTTTTCGCTTGTGAGGCACTGCCCGCTGTAAGAAATGCAAAGCGCGCCGTGGGCAAAAATTTCAATCTCCGCGGTCGTATTTTCCTTGATTTCTTTAATTTGTTTTAACGAAAGTTCCCGCGCGAGGACATAACGCGAAAAACCGAGCCCGGAAAGAAGGCGAATCGCCTCGGCGGAAGTTACCGTCATTTGTGTGGAAGCATGCAGCTCCTGCCCGGGCGCGATCGCACGGATTAAACGCGCAAGCCCGATATCCTGAACAATAAAAGCATCCGGCGCGAGCAACACCAGCGTTTCGACCCAACCGGACAAATCGGCAAGTTCGCTCTCATAAATTAAAACATTCATCGCAAGAAACGTTTTCACTTCGCGAATGCGCGCGAGCCTGATGATTTCCCGAATTTCGGCGAGCGCCAAATCTTCCGTCCGCCCGCGGGCATTGAAACCGGGAACGCCGATGTAGAGGGCATCCGCTCCGTTTCGAATCGCAGCGAGCGCCATTTCCCGGGTCGCTACGGGAAGCAATAATTCCATAACGCAAAGATAGTTTTTCCAATGTTTCGGCGTGTTCGCCTTTCGGCGACCGGGCTATATTGCACTAAGGCTATTCGCCAAGTGCAACGGAGCCTCTACGAGTCTCCGCCCGTACGGGTCACTATCCCTGCCCGAAGCCCCCCATTTTTATATGTTTAAAATATGATGTACAAAATATGTATTGCCTTTTTTCTCTTATGGATCGCCGGTTGTTCCGATGCCGAAACGGATGCCAAGGTCGAAAAAACTCAAAAAAGTATCAATGCCTTGACCGGGCGCATTGAGTGGACCAAACAGCGTTTGGACAGCACTCAAAAACTGAATGAGAAAGCGAGAAAGGAACTGAAATCCCTGGATATGGATCCGAATCCTTGACGAGGTCATGAGTTTCGTTTTATTAAAATCGGTGCTGCACCGGCGCGAAGTATCGGATATCCTCATTCGGGGAAACCGCTTTGAAAAAATCGCGCCGCACATCGAAGCGCCGGCAGGAACCCGCGTTTCGGATTGTTCGGGGAAAGCGATTGTCCCGCCTTTTTATAACGGGCATACTCATGCGGCCATGACGCTTTTGCGCGGTTACGCCGATGATCTTCCTTTGTTTGACTGGCTGTCTCGATGGATTTGGCCGATGGAAACTCACTTAACGCCGGAAGATATTTATTTCGGTTCGCGGCTTGCGATTCTTGAGATGATTAAATCGGGAACGGTTTTTTTTGCCGATATGTATTGGCACCGCGAGGAAACGATCCGCGCGGCCGAAGAGATGGGAGTCCGCGCAAATATCGGCGTGACGTTTGCCGATTCGCTGATGAGCCCTGAAGCTTTTGAAAAGAACATTCGTTATTTAAGACAAGCGAAAATGAATACGGAGCGGATCCGGCTTTCGGTAACGCCTCACGCGATTTACACTGTGGGCGCGGAAAACTTCAAACGCCTTTTTACCCTCGCCGAAGAACTCGATTTGGTTTTCCATACTCATTTATCGGAAACCGAAAAAGAAGCGGCGGATTGCAAGCAAAAATACGGACAAACGCCGGTCGGTTTTCTGGATTCCCTCGGCGTACTTTCTCCGAGAACCGTTCTCGCTCACGGCGTTCACCTTACGGCGGAAGACATTGAAATTTTGCGGGAACGCGGCGTAACGGTGGTGCATAATCCGGCATCCAACATGAAACTGTCGAGCGGTGTTTTAAACCTCCCGGAACTTATACAATCGGGCGTGAATCTCGCTCTCGGCACGGACGGCGCTTCTTCAAGCAACAATTTGGATATGCGCGAAGCGATGAAACTCGCCGCCCTTCTTACAAAACTTCATTACGGTTCCGACCGGATTTCTTCCGAAACGGTTTTTGAAATGGCAACGCGCGGCGGCGCCCGCGCTTACGGGATTGACGCGGGGCTGATCGAAGAAGGGAAACTCGCCGACGCGCTGCTCCTCAACTTATCGAACGAGCGGCTTGTACCGACTCACAACTTAATCCCGAACTGGGTTTATGCCGCGGGCAGCGAAGCGATTGATTCCGTGATTTGCGACGGAAAATTTTTAATGGAAAACCGGATCGTTCCAGGGGAAGCGGAAATTATTGCTTCGGCAGAGGCGGCGGCGGAAGGACTCTGGAAAAAGTTTCGGAATCCGTAATATTTTCCCAGAGACCCCGATACAGAGAAATTCCCACGGAAGTATCCCGCTCGGTTTTGAGAGATTCTCTGAGCGGCAAAAGACAAATGATCGCCGCTAAAAATCCGCAAAAAATAAGCGCTTTCAAGGCGCCGAAAGCCGCGCCGAACAACCGGTTCGCTCCGCTTAAAGGAGTCGCTTTCAAAAACCGGGTGAGGAAATATCCGATTAAATTCAATATGATAAACGGAATGATAAAGCCTAAAACATAACACAAAATTTTAATAATCAGCGGATCGGCGGCCACATTGAGCTGCAAAAAATTTCCGAAAAGGACATCGCCGAAATACGCGCCGGCAACGCCTCCGATCCAAGCGGCAAGTTTAAAAAGAGATTTGACAAACCCGGCCCAAAAACCAAACCCGACAAAAAGCATTAAAATAAAAAGGAAAAAAAGGTCGATATAATTCATGACTCAACCGGCGATCAGGCGCATGATCAAAAGCCCGAGCGCGCATCCGAGAGCAAAACCAATGCCGAGCCCGACTTTCAGCCGCACGGACTTTTTGGAAACCGGAGAAATGCTTTCCACTTCCGGCTGATACAAACTGCGAAGCCACCGGGCGGCAAAGAGGTCGAGTTGCCGCGGATATCCTTCCATTATCTGCGCCAGGGCGTCCGCGGCTTCCTGCGCAGACTGATAGCGTTTGGAAGGCTTCTTTTCCACCATTTTGCAGACCCACTTCCGGAGGTTACGCGGCGTATTCAGCGGGAAATGTTTCTTTTGAATGCGGATGTTCAGAATGTACTGCGAGGTGAGTTCAAAGGTTTCGCCCCGGAAAGGATTTTTTCCCATCAGCATTTCGCAGGCGATGATCCCGAGGCTGAACAAGTCGGAAACAGGCGTTACTTTGTGCGCATTAATTTGTTCGGGACTCATATAAGCGGCGGTTCCGAGCACATGGCCTTCCATAGTCATTTCCTGTCCGTAATTCGCATTTCTCGCGATCCCGAAATCGAGCAAACGAACGCGCCCGTTTTTTTCCGCCATCATATTGCCGGGTTTCAAATCGCGGTGAATGATGTTGTGTTTATGCACACAAACGAGCGCTTGAAGAAGTTCGTGAAGAATGTAAAGCACCATCCAAACAGGCGGCGTGGGGCAAGTGTCCAAAATACTCCGCAAATCTTTTCCGCTGATGTATTCCATGGCAAGCGATAACTTGCCCGAAGGTTTCTCTTGCCAAACGCCGTAAGCGTGAACAATATTGGGGTGATTCAAATGAGCTAACAGCACGCACTCGCGCTGAAAGCGTTCGATTAAATCTTTATTCCCGCGAAGGCTGGTTTGCATTTGCTTGACAATCACCTTCCGGAGTAAAGACGGGTCTTCGCAAAGCCAAATCTCCCCCATGGCGCCCTTCCCGATTCTCTGCGGCTTTACATAAGCTCCGAGAGTTTCGGGGGCGGCGTTTCTCTTGCGCGTAGTTTTTTTCGGGCTTTCCGGGGAAGATTCTGTGACCATATTTTCAAATATAGTAAACGCAAATTTGCTGCCGGCGGAACGGGAAAAACATTTGGGCGTGCCCCGCGCAAAGCGCCGGGTCGGCGTGTCTCCGGGCTACCCTCCGGTCGGTGCTGCGCACTGCGCGCAAAGCGCGCACCCTCCGCCTGCCTCACGCAATGTTCGCACGGTTCCAACGCTTCGGAACAAATTGGAGCGGCTTCCAGCATAAAGGTTTTGAAAAAAGTATTGAGAACCGCGGTAGGGGTCGAATATTTTCGACCCGGTTTTAGGGCGGAAAGCCCGCCTCTTGTCATGGCAAGGGCATAGTCCGCGGCCATCCAGCCTCTGTATTATTCCTCACCGGATCGCCGCACGCGTTCCGCGTTCGCGATGACGCCCGTACAAATAAAAAACGCGAACTCAACAGGTATGCAAATAGGTTACAGGGAATAGGAAACGGATGACTCAGGTATCCGAGTTACTTGTTCTCTCTGCGAAGTTTTCACCCGAGTTCCATTCCCAATTTCCTCATTTTCCATACACGAAGATCAGGGGGTAGCGCAAGACGGAGCCCGCCGCCCGGCGACTGAAAGAAGCCGAATAAGGCGGTGGGATAAAACTCCGGCTGAAGCGAGGGGGACGTGCCCCCTCCTAATCAAAGTTTCTTTTTTTCGGCGCGCGGGTGGGCGAGTTTAAAGCTTTCCTTGAGGCGTTCCGCACTGACGTGCGTGTAAACCTGAGTGGTGGCAAGGCTCGCGTGCCCGAGCATTTCCTTGACGGTGATAAGGTTCGCGCCGTTTTCCAGCATATGCGTGGCAAAACTGTGGCGGAGCGTGTGCGGGTTTGCTTTTCCTTTCCAGCCGATACTCTTAAGAATATCGTTTATGTCGCGCCGGAGCGTGCGCACATTCAGCGGTTCTCCCGATGCATTCAAAAAAAGGTTGCTTGTCGCTTCCGGAAAAATTTGTTCGCGGCGGAGCGCTTCTTTATAAAAATCCCCCCATTTTTTGGTTTCCGCCGTGAGGGCGATCACGCGTTCTTTTTTTCCTTTTCCGATAATACGTACAAGCGAAGACGACGATTCGAGTTCGCCCCACGTCAGCGCCGCGGCTTCGGAGATGCGAAGTCCGGAGCCGTAAAGCAGTTCGAGAAGAAACCGGCCGCGAATTTTCGGGAGGCCGGATTCCGAAAGTTCCGGAAAATGTTCCGCGCCGAGATCGCTTTGAGAGAGAAACGAAACCAGCCGCTCGGGAATTTTCGGAGTCGGAATGCGGAGCATGGGGTTAATTTCAAGTTCCTGAATTTGTACGAGATACTTGCCGAAACTTTTGAGCGCGGCGATATAAAGCCCGATACTCCGGGGCGATAATTTCTTTTGATGGAGTCCGAGGATAAATTTCCGCAATGCCGCACTATTGAAGGCCTCCGTTCCGGCATTTTCGGGCAGTGTTTTGGCAAGTTCAGCCAAAACTTTTTGATAGGTGAGAATCGTATTTCCGGAGTAGGCGCGTTGCTTGCGGATATACTCTAAAAAACGATGAATAAAGGAGGCGAGATCATTCATAAATAAGTATTTTATTTTGCAAAATAAATTATATGAAACGAAACGGCTTTTTAAATTTCCCCGGTTTGCAGATTCTGCTCCTGTTTTGGCTGCCGGCATCCTTGCTTGCGGCCGACCGTGTTGTGGGCGCTAACGCCACGCTGGATATTAACGCCGGCGCGCGCTCTTCCGCCCTCGGCGGTACCATTCTCGCGATTGAACATGATTTGCTCGGGCTTGCCTCAAACCCTTATCAGCTGGCCCGGACCCACGCTTCCGAAGTGGCGTTTTCTCATACCGTTTATTACGAGGGCACAAGTTACGATTACGCTTCGCTCGCGCTGCCGCTCGGAGAGTATCACGGCATTGGGCTTGCGTTCTCCCGTTTCGGCGCCGACGATATTCCCTGGATTAAAGAAACCGATCCGCTCCCGGAAGGGAGCGATTACCGGACACTCAGTATCGCAGACTGGGTTTTCACCCTCGCCTGGGGAAAACAGTTTTTGGAATACTTTGACGCGGGCGTTGCGTTCCACGGGCTTTACCGCGAGATGGATCAAAGCGGTTGGGGTTTCCGCGGCGACGCGGGGCTTTCGTTTGAACCGCACCGTTCTTTCGCGGCTTCCGCGCTCCTGAAAGGCTGGACCAGTTCGGCGGCGCGCTGGGAATCCGGAGAAGTCGAATATTCTTCGCCCGAACTTTATTTTGCACTGCGCTTTGAGCAGCCCATCCGTTACTTTTACGGCGCGCTTCTTTTGTACTGGCAAAGCGCGGGGATCTTCCACCGGGAAAACCGGGATTTGGATTGGAACGGAGAACCGCGCGGCGGCGTTTTGTGGCATGAACCGGTTCACTGGCTTTCCGGCGGGCATGCCGGTATCGAATTCCGGTTTGATTTCGGGCTTTCGCTCCGCGCCGGGCTTTCGAGCCTCGGTGAACTTGAGAGTTGGACGGCGGGAAGCGGTCTTGAGCTCTCGAATTGGCTGAGCGTGGATTACGCTTTCGAATCGCATCCGGTGCTTTCGTCGGTACACCGCGTGAGCTTGAGTTTCAGCCCCGGACGATTCTTCTCTCCGGAAAAAGATTACGCGCCCCGCAAAATCCGGAGTGCGGCGCCTGCGCCCGAAAAAGATTTTTCACCCGGGGAAAATCAGGAAAATACGGCGCCGGAAATCACGGAAGAAGATTCCGGCGGCACTCATTGGGAAGAATAATTTGCTTTTTTATGACACCTTTAGCCGGAGCGAGAGTATATTTCTAGCATGAATTCACAATGTCCATTTAGAGAAATCGGTCTTTTTCATGTTTTTAGCGCTCCCCAAACTCCTATTGGGACGCTCAACGCGGAAGGCTTTAAGGAAGAAGTGAGAAACCTCCTCGCCCAAGGCAAAAAGTTTATTGCCGTTGATTTAAACGCTTTTGATTTTTTGTACAGCGATGCTTATAACGCTTTCATCTCTCCCTTAAAAGAATTTGAAGCGCTCGGCGGTGTGTTCGGGCTTTTAACTTCGAGTTCTTCCGTTGCGGATAACTTATCCAAACTACTCGTGAATCCGGCGATTGCCATTTTTGAAAATGATGACGCCATTCTCAGCGGTTCCAATAAATTAATCGCCATGACTCAGGCGCTTGCTCCGGAAGAACCGGCGGCAGAAGAAACGCCGAAAACCGCGACTCCGGTAGAAAAACCCGCGGAGCCGAAAACAGAGCGCGCACAGAAAATTGAGGTTGCCGAGGAAACACCGCCCATCACTCCGGAAATTCTCCTCACGGATGATGATTCTCCGCGGAGCAAATTGCCCTGGGTGATCCTGATCGCTTTGATCGCCGCGGCGACCGTCGGCTTTTTACTGATTCGTTAAGTGAACTATGGCTTTCGGCTTTCGAGAATATCGCCCCAAGCAAGAAAAACCCAAAATCAAAATTCCCGTGATCCGGATTCTTCTTGTTCTCGCGGGAATTTTTCTCGTTTACCGAGCCGTTTCAAATTCCGGTATTTTAACCGCGGCAAAAAATTATCTCAAACCGCTTCCGGCAGAAAAACCGGCGGAAAACAAAACCTGGGAAGAACATTGCCTTTCTCTGTCGGGAACACCTTTTCAACTGCGGGAAGGCGTAATGCAATGCTCCTGGGCGATCACTCCCGGCGATTCTCTCAAAGCGTATCCCTCCATTTTACTTTATACGCTTTCCGTAAAAGATTCTCTCCTCCCGTTCAAGATTCACTGGGTAGGAGACGGAAACGATTTTAACAACGCCTGGTTTTTCGGTATCGAAAAAGAAAACGAACGGGAATGGTTTTTCCATGTGCCGCTCCCGGATTCTTCACTCATATGGGTCACGGAAAAAGCGGAATGTTTTTACCCGGGATTTTGTCCGCAAAACCCGCTCGAAGGCGGCGTTTTATCCATCGCGGAAGACTTTGACTTTGAAGGGCGGGAAAATCTGATCACCAAAGATCTATTTATGGGTATCGGAGAAACGCCCGTGTTTCCCGTACTTTCCGGCCGGGTACTTTCGACGGGGAAAGACAGTTTGGGCTACCGGATTGAAATCGATCACGGTGATAATCTCATGAGCCGCTACTCCGGACTTTTTTCCATGGATTCGGTCCAACCGGGAGATATTTTAACCCGGGAAAACGCCTTCGCCCGCCTCGCGCCCAAAGACAGTTCCTGCTTTTACCTCGAAATTCTGCGAAACGGGAAATTCGTTCGCTGGAAGGATTTTTTCACCGGGAGTTATCCTTTGCCGGATACCGTAATTTCTAAATTCCGGACAATGATCCGGTTTTAACGCATGAAAATCCCAGCTTTTTTATTCCTCCTTTTTTTCCTCGGCAGTTGTTCCATGCCGGATGACGGTCCCATCCCGATTTACAGCGACGGCGACCAATACGAGGGCACGGGCTTTGTACTTTCCGCATCTCTCGATTCCGGCAACAAAATTCATTTGATCCGGGATACTTTACATCTTCAGCTCAGCGAAATATGGAGCCTCGCGAATTGTTACCTCGAAGAAATCGTACTGGAAGAAACCATTCAAGACACCCTCCTTATTTTAACGCCGCAAATCAAAATCAGAACGGAACCGAACGATTGTCCGTCGCCTCTTTTTCGCCCGGACACAATTCTCCGTTTACCGGTAAAAGATTCCTGGCGCTCCGTCAAAACGATTTATGTGGAAGGACTCCCGCGGAACCAACTGGACCCAAGCAGCGGAGATACCGCTTCCGTTAAGGATTCCATTTGGCTGCGTTCGGGTACCTTCACCCGCGACAGCCTGATGATTTATACGGACTCCCTGTTTGCAAACCCGAGACATTTCCCCAGGAGAACAACGGGAGATACATCGCTGCTGCGCGTTGCGGATACTCTCTGGGAAAATACTTATTACTGGAGAACCGTTCAAGCGCATTGTACCCGCATTGTCAATGAATGTGAAAATCTGCTCGCCGACACCATTTTCCCGGTGAGCTGGCCGTTACAGGACACCATCTGGGTTCCGATCCGGAAACGCTGCGCGGACTCCACACTGGTTTACTGCCCCGCCGCCTACTGGGTTTTGGATTCCGCATCGCTAGGTAGCATCCGGGAAAGAAAAGACACCACCTGGGTTTACTCCTCTTACTTTATCCAAAAAATCCCGGAATGCGCTACCTTTAATCAAACACATTTATCTTCTCTGACACCGGGGAGATACTGGACCGGAATCGTAGATGTTTTCACCCCCGACGCGGTGGAAACTACCTGCGGCCCATCGAGCCTGCCCGGGTGGGAAATAATCGATCTGCAGGATTTAACGGAAATCCGCGACACCGCCAAAGCCGAATCTTTACTTGATGAATGGAAACTCGCCGCACCCGGCGCCGTGCGCCCTCCGGAAAATTAAAATGACATTAAAACCGTTACTCATCACCATGGGCGACCCCAACGGAATCGGTCCCGAAATTTGTCTCAAACTCGTTTCCCGAAAACTCGCCCGCGTTTCAAGACCCGTGGGAATCGTCGGTGACTTCCAAGTGCTCGGTGCCGCGCAGGATTTACTCCGCACCCAAAAAGATTTAATCCTCATTCAAAACCCGGAAGAAATCGCCGCCGCGGCAAAATTCGGAATTCCCGTACTGGAAGCCGGCGCGCCGTTTCAGGAAAAAATCGTTCCCGGGAAAATCACCAAAAACGCGGGCGCCGCAAGCATCGCCTGGGTGGATGCGGCGGCAAAATGGTGCCTGGCGGGGCGTGCCGCCGCGATGGTAACCGCTCCCCTCTGCAAAGAAGCCGTTGAAAAAACCATCCCCGGATTCCAAGGGCACACGGAATATATTGGCGCGATTTGCGGCGATGAGCACCCGGTGCTCGCGCTCGTTCACGGGAACTGGGTCGTTGCCCACGTAAGCACGCACGTATCGCTCCGGGAAGCCTGCGACCGCGTCACGGAAGAACGCCTCCTCAAAGTGGGAACGCTCCTCAACGACTTTCTCAAACGCTACCGCGGAAAAGAAAAACCCGGCATCGGAGTCGCAGGGCTCAACCCGCACGCCGGCGAACACGGCTTATTCGGTCACGAAGAAATCAAAATCATCGCCCCGGCCGTCCGCAAACTCCGCCAAAAGAAAATCAACGCGCAAGGTCCCATTCCCGCCGACGTCGCTTTCCCGCAGCTCAAAGGCGAACTCTGGGACGGCGTAATCGCCATGTATCACGACCAGGGGCATGTCGTCACGAAAACGCTCCTTTTCGACCTCGGGAAAAAACGAAAAACCAGCGGCGTTAACACCACTCTCGGACTCCCCGTCATGCGCATGAGCGTCGATCACGGTACAGGGTTCGACATCGCCTGGCAAGGAATCGCAAGTGAAAACTCGCTGAAAGACGCCTTGGAACTCGCAAACCGGATGCAGCAGGGAAACCCATGACTTCATTCTCGTATTCCCCGGAAATCGCCGAAGAAACCCGCGCCGCCGTCACGGAAAGCGAACTCTTTCAAAACTGGTTCCGTAAAGCAAACCGGGAATTTAAAATCGCAAAAATTCATTTTTCCTCCGTGGATTTCCGTCACAAAAGCAACGCGCCGCTATTCATAAAACTGAGCGCAGAAGCCTCCCTTCCGGACGGCCGCCCCGTCAACGGCATCGTTTTGCTGCGCGGCAACGCCGTAGGCGTACTCGTAGTACTCCGGTGCGAAGGAAAACCCTATTTACTCTTAGTAGAACAGCCGCGCTTCCCGATCGCGAGCGTCCGGTCCCTGGAAATCCCCGCGGGAATATTGGACTGGTCTGCCGATTACCGCAAAGTCGCGCTCGAAGAACTGAAAGAAGAAGCGCAAATCCGCGCCGAAGACAGCGAACTCATAGACCTCAGCGGATTCTGGCACGAAAACCGGGCTCCGGGCTTTGCCGCGAGCTGCGGACTCTTAGACGAATTTGTGCGCTTGTATGCCATCGAACGCACCGTCACCCCCGAAGAACTCCAAAAATTCCACGACCGGAAACAGCAATACCAGGAAGAAAACGAATGGATACGCACC